>CAZNNK010000038.1:0-15898 GCA_964574085.1 uncultured Coleofasciculus sp. | reverse complement strand
GATGGGGAAGATGGGGAAGATGGGGAAGATGGGGAAGATGGGGAAGATGGGGGAGCTGGGGGAGCAAAGGACGAATGATATCATGTCCTAACGATTGCCCATAATTGCAATGCTGCAATAACAGGGGTTTCAGGCGTTTTTATTAGGGGTGTTTGACCGGACATGATATGACGAATGACGAATGACAAATGACAAATGACAAATGACAAATGACGAATAACAATCAAGCAAACCTTTGCCCGATCGCTTTCAGGGCAAACTGGGGTAACGCCATCATCCGCCGCCAGCGCCAAGGTTCTTGATAGAGTCGATACAGCCATTCCAAATGATTATTCCGTAACCAGACAGGCGCACGGGATTTAACCCCAGCCCAAATATCAAAGCTACCGCCAACGCCAATCCAAATCGCTTGAGGACACAAATGCCGATTTTGGGCAATCCACAACTCTTGACGGGGAACCCCTAAACCGACAAAAATTAATGGGGGCTGTTCTTTTGCCAACGTGACTTTGAGTTGATCTTCGGCTTCTGAGGACAGATAGCCATCTTCAATTCCCGCGATCGCGAGTTTCGGATATTGATCTTGCCATATCTTCGCTGCTGTTTGGGCAATACCCGGTTGACCCCCATAGAAAAAAACTGGATAAGACTCACCCAATTCTCCCGCCTGTCGCAGTAACGATTCGGCTAACTCAATTCCCGGACAACGCTGCTGTCGAATACCGTGGAGGAGTAAGTAAAGGATGACACCTGCACCATCGGGGACAACTAATTCCGCTTGTCGGATTGAACTCGCCAAAGCTGGACTACACTCCGCCTGCATCACCATTTCTGCATTCAATGTCACCACATGACACCCCAGGTTTTGCTGAAGGCGATTACCTAACCAGCGATCGTACTCTTGGAGTCGGTGAACAGGTACTCCCATGACAGGGAACAGCTTCGGGGTCTCACACATAATTAGATCGTTGCTTATCCTACCCTCAAATTACCACTTAGCAGACTATCTGATCCGGACGATGGACGCTAGCCTCGGATTGAGATTGATCAAGCGGCTGCGAAAAATGAGAAGAGACGCGATACTTCGCGCCTCTGAAATCTATCTCTACTGGAATTTGTTGACTAGATGCTTTTGACCCAGCGATCTGGGTACAAGCCAAGCGGTGCAAAGGGGCGTTCCCATTACCCTTGAGTCCACTTGTCTGTTACTTCTGTTATAAGAGAAAATCTGTAAAGATAGTAACAAGTTGAGTCGATCCATTGTAAAGCTTTCAACAAGATTGTCATTGGTCAGATGGCTTCAGCTAACAAACAGACTTCAAAGGAGTAAGGCAAAATAATTAATCGCGTAATGTAAGGTTTGATCGACTTCCACCATTACCCATAACGGTACTTTGGGAACATCGGTTTCCCAGTCCCAATTGTAAGTACGTACCCACAAACTGGAGATATTGAAAAAATCAATAATAATATGAGTGCCACAAATAATAATCAGGGATTCTAACTTGTTGGTTAACAGACAGAAGGGCAACGTGTAGACTAATCCATGCAAAACAGCCACTTGCCAATCCTTCTTCTTGCGTAATGCCAAAAAAGAATTTTGCAGTAAAAAGTCTCCCGTGCGATGGGCGATAAATTGCAAACCGAAATCAATCATGGCTGATGGCGTTCTCCAAGACAGGCGGGTTAGTCGTCGTAGATGTTACTTTATGATGACAGTGGCGTTGCCGTGAAAACTACGGGAAAAATACGGAGATTTGCCGCCGTTCAACTCCAGCCTCCGGGTTTCTACTGAGGTGGTAGGAAAGCTATGATGTGATGTAGAATCAGCAGTTATCTGGATGCGATCGCGCCACGAATGTTAAATTAGGGCTGTTCCCGCCTATCCTTAAACCCAGACATGCTTAAACCTGAACTCCTCGCCCCAGCGAAGAATCTGGAACGGTTAAAAGTCGCCATTGCTTATGGTGCAGATGCGGTGTATCTAGGGGGACAAAACTATGGATTGCGGGCGCGTGCGGATAATTTTACGGATTCTGAGTTAGCCCACGGCGTTGAATATGCCCATCACCATAATGCCAAAATTTATGTCACGCTGAACGCCTTTCTCCACGATGCAGACTTTCAGGGACTCCCTGACTATTGTCAGTTTCTGGAATCCATTGGCGTTGATGGAGTGATTGTCTCAGATTTAGGGGTTATCCGAGTTATTAAAAGGAGTTCCACTCTACCGATTCACCTCTCGACTCAAGCCTCTTGTCTCAATTCCTACAGCGCCCGTTTGTGGAAAGAGATGGGAGTCAAGCGCTTAATTGTTGGTCGAGAACTCAGTATTACGGAAGCGGGTTTAATTGCAGAAGAATCCGGTATTGATGTGGAGATGTTTACCCACGGTGCAATGTGTATGGCGTATTCAGGTCATTGCACGATTTCTAATTTTACCGCAGGTCGCGATTCTAACCGAGGTGGATGTATCCAATCCTGTCGATTACCTTATCATTTACAACGTCAAGACAAGCAAGCCGATGATTTAGTCAGTTTCATGTCGTCCAGGGATTTGTGGGGAATTTATCAAATTGGTGAGTTTTTTCGCCATAAGATTTGCTCATTAAAAATAGAAGGACGGATGAAATCCTCATTCTACGTCGCCCTCACCTGCAAGGTTTATCGCCAATTAATTGATGCTTATGCTGCTGGGAGATTAGATGAACAGCTACTCAGCCAAGCCGCAGCCGAACTGCAATCGATTCCCAACCGAGACTATTTTTCCGGTTCCTTAGAAACACCAGCCGATAAAGATTCAGTCTTTGGACAGTTATCGGGAATTAATACAGGAACTCACCAATATTTAGGCATGGTTATGGAGACAACACCTCAAGAAATTATTTTACGATTACTTGAACCGTTAGCCGTCGGTGATGAAATTGAAATTATCCCGTTTCAAGGAGAACCGATACGCTGGAACGTTAATCAGATTTTTTCGATGACAGGGGAACGGTTAGAGTCGATGCGAAAGGACAGTATGATTCGCTTACCCAAACCGGATAACTCCGGGCGATCGCACAATATCGCTAAATTAAATGTCGTTCGATTCACCCATTCCCCATTACCTGTTGCTAGTGAAGTCTGAATTATGAATTCCCTGTTCCCTGTTCCCTGGCAAATGACAATGCAATTTAATACCTTTGTTTCATCAATTGACGATTTAGAACGCTGTGTTAATGCGCCCCATTTACATGAAGTATTATTAGAACCAATAGTCTTAGCGCGACAGGGACAATTATCAAAAGCGAAGGTACATGATTTAGCCAAAAAAGCGTGGGAAAACCAACTGCGCCCGGTACTCGTCTGGGATGTGTTAATGCCAGAACGAGTTATGAGAACTATTTGTGAGCAGCTAAAGGATTGGCAACTCAATCTCTTTAGTTCCATTCGGGTGTGTGATCCTGGCGCGGCTTATTGGCTAAAAACCCATTTTCCTCAGATACCTATCCAGTTAATTGTTGAGACAGGTAATCACAATCTGGAGGCGTTGCAGGGATGGTGTGAGTTTTTTTCGGCTTCGTTAGAACGGTTAGTATTATCGATTGAACTACCGGAAGAAAAGCTAATTGAATATTGCCAAACCTTACCCATTCCCTGTGAACTGCTGGGTGTGGGACCCATTCTCTTATTTTACTCGCCGCGATCGCTCTTAGTAAACCCGTTGCTGGAAAGCCAGAAAACAGAAGCAACAGAGGATATCGATTCCCTATACCGATTCAACCCCGATTCCCCTCTCTATTTAGAAGCAACGACGGCTTTTGCGGATAATCCTAATCGCCATTTTCCAACGTTAGAAACTGCCCATGGAACATTTATGTTCTTAGACAAAGATCAGTTTATTCTGGATCGATTAGATGGGTTGCGTGAGGCGGGTTTACATACAGTATGTCTGGATTTACGACATCTGAGTCAGGAGGATAAGGTCGCCGTTGATATTGATAAAATTTGTTGCCAGGTGTTAGAAAATCCAGCAAAATTACGGAGAAACTGGTTCCGAGAAACACGCGCTCCTTTTTTCAAAGCGAATCGCACCACAGCATTGTTTCCCCGGATGAAATCAAAACTATCTAACTACCGGAATGATGCCTGTTTAGCGGAAGTTCTGGCTGGCGAAAGTGGCAAATATGTGGTTTTTTATACCTGGCGTTCCTTCGAGATTTCACAGATTCAAGGTATGGTTTTGCCAACGGGTGAAGAGATTGTTCCCCAGGATGTTGTGTTTCGCACCGTGAATGGCGAACCTGTGGACAGCTTTGCACCGGAACAAATTTTAGTGACTGACTGGATTAAAAAAGCTGTTCCGGGATCATTACTTCTGGGTAAAATGTCTTGATTAATTCAGACATGTAGAGGCATGTTTTACAGATAAGAGTTTGCCACAAACCGATATAGCATAGAGGTTTGAGGGAACGCTCTTTTTAGGATAATCTAATAAATCCTTCAAATTCTGAATAACTAGGGAACAACAGGTCGTTCTCCTTGTTGAAATTTCTGCCAAGTCTCTCGTAAGAATGTGGGTGCAGGATGATGGGAATCATACACCACGATCGCGTTCGTGAGCGTCCGTTTTGGATTCACCAAAATCCTTCCCCTGTGGTATAATGCGCTAGATGCTCCGCCATCTAGATTCATCGCCTCACTACACCCAATTGCCCGCATTACCTTTGCCTCTCGCCATAGGGGTAATGGTGCTAGAAACGTGACCAAGACTAATTTTTTGCCACTGGCGGGAAACCCGATCGCACAGCGATGCGCCACACCCATAACACGCGGGTCAGTAAATCCTTCACTACGCGGTGCTAACCAGACTTTCCCGTTCCTCAGCAGTCTAGGACCCCCAGTCAGCGAGAACCAATGTTGACTCCAGTCTGGCTTTCCATCCACTCGCGCTGTCACTAATTCGGGTTTATTTCCTACACGCAATCCCAGTGTTGTGCCATAATTTTCCCAGGGACTGTATTTGAGAAACGTCCCGGCGGATACCATATTTCCCATCAGCCGTTTTGGGTCTTTTTTGCTAAAAAATGTGCCACTAGCCACGACAGCCGCGTGATAGCGACGAACCATATTACCAAACGATTCTTCACCAATCGCCCCTTGATGATTTCCCAGAGTGGAATTATTGGCTAAACCAATAGCGATAAATGTATCGGGGTTGGTCAAATCAATATGGGTTTGATAGAGGGGAACTCCGAGAATCGTACTGCGGCGAAGACTGACAGACTCGGCGGCGACTGGGGAAACCAGTCCCAATCCTTGGGCTAACGCTGCACCACCTAGGACTAGAAATGAACGTCGAGTGAATTTTCGCTGAGGACTGGATAAATGTTGACGTGACATCGGTACAATTTCAATAGGACTAGCAGTTATAAACGCCAACTGGATTGGCTAGGTTTATGACTAGGTGGATTGCAACCTGGTAATTGATGATTCGTGATTGGAGAATGCTGATTACGGAAGAGGGAAGGTTTGTGTAGTCTGAGAACAGATTTTTCTCTTCCTCTAGCAACCTGATGAATAGGTTTGCTTCGCTGACAATAAATACTGGATTATAGAGATTTAATCCGGACAATTGTTCTTCAGTATCGGGGTTGGAGGTAGGTATGAATAAAGCGGTTTCCCTAAACGAGTTGTGGGAGTCAACGCCACCCAGCGAGTCGGTTTTTCAAGCTGATCAATTGGTGGGGCTTCCTGAGGCGGTACAACGCTATCTGAACCATGTGATCGCGCCAGGAACACCATTAGCCTCTGCGGTGCGACTGCGGATGCATGGCGAAATCAAATTGCGCGGTTGGTTTCCTTTCAGCGCAGAACAAGTTATCTGTTGGCGTCGAGGTTTTATCTGGCGGGCGGCGGTACGGATGAATGGCTTACCGATATGGGGGTCTGATCGCCTGGTGGATGGCGTTGGCGGGATGCGGTGGAAGCTGTTTGGGCTGTTTCCAGTGATGACAGATTCAGGTGCAGATATCACGCGATCGGCTGTGGGTCGAATGTTGGCAGAATTGATTGGGTTACCGTCTGTACTCTGTCAACAAGATGTATCCTGGACTGCACCAGATACTGTTCATGCTCATGGAAGTTTAACCCGGTTTGGCGAGAGTAGCACACTTATCCTCACGGTTGATCATCAAGGGCGGTTGGAGAGTGTCAATTTGAGGCGTTGGGGTAATCCTGAAGGTGCGGAGTTTCATTATGCAAACTTCGGCGGTGTTGTGGAAGCAGAAGGGACGTTTGGCGGTTACACTATCCCCACTCATTTGTTAGGTGGATGGTATTTTGGTAGTGAACGTTTTGAGTCAGAGGGAGCATTTTTTCGAGCAATGATTAATCAAGCAATCTATCGTTAAATTCCTTGTCGGGGCGACCCGCTTGCACAAATGAACAACTCTATTCCGCTTAATTTTATCGGGTCGCCCTTTTCTGATGAGTAGCGAGCAAGATGCTCGCACTACAAAGATATCGCTATTATTGACATTAAAATTTTGAGACGCTTAGATGATACCTTTTAGAGAGGCGATCGCGTCCCGTTCCATCAGCAGCTTAAACCCTTATACTAAAAGAATGCTAGCTAATGACTCAACGATTATGGCACAAGTGATTCAAGCGAGTGAACTAACCCTGCATGATGTCAAAGAAAAGTTCAATCTGCAACAGGTTGATGATGAGCAGTTTTTCCGAGAATGGCAGGATAATTTGCCAGAGGTAACAGATGCGGAAAAGCAATGGTTAGATCGGGTCAAAGCGGATTTTATTTCCATTTCTGAATATCCCCTGCATGAGGAAGTTGTCAAGATGGTCGTGTTAGCACCATTGCTCTCACTGGCTGGCTTCTTTCGTTATCCTTTTCATCCAGATGCTGAGGTTAAAGTTGCGGTGGAGGATGAGGAAGAAATCGTGCGAGGCAAAATAGATGTGTTGGTGTTAAAGCAGCAATTATGGGTAGCGGTGGTTGAAGCAAAAAATAAGCAGTTTAGTGTGGATAAAGCATTACCGCAAGCGTTGTTTTATATGTTCAGAAATCCGAATTCGTCTCAACCTACGTTTGGATTAGCAACGAATGGGAGCCATTTTATGTTTATTAAATTAGTGCAGCTAGATACGCCAAAGTATGCCTTTTCTGATGAGTTCACGCTGAGACGGCGAGGGAATGAGTTGTATCAAGTATTGGCTGTATTGAAGCGATGGCAACAAACAGAATAAGCTGTCATGCATTTAAATTGGGTACTGGTAGCGAGCAAGATGCTCGCACTACAAGGATGAGAGCCATTATTGGCATTAGGGTTTAAATGCCGAACAGCTTACCATGAATAATGTTTGCTACACGATGGGGTGACGTGTTCAGCAAACTTCTTTTGGCTGGGGTAGCCATTGCGCCGAAGTGCTGATTTGACATGGTTTCTGTACTCTGGGGCAACTTTAAGCGATCGCGCCACAGTTTCAACCAGGATCAAGGAACGGTAGTGGAGATGTTCCGGTAGAACGTCTCCACAAAGTCAGAAACAAAGAATAAACGGATAGGTAGCAACGATTACCTATTTGGCTGATTGCTATTTTCTCTTTTCTTTCCATGTCGCATAAACACAGTATTCAAACAGTTCTTTCTTGCTATTTCGTTTACGAACAACGTTACTGCCAATATTGGTATATCCGAGTTGCGTTAAGGATTCTTCCAAAAGCTTTTCCGTCTTGACCGGAATCCCATAGAACGAAGAATTACCGACAATGTATGAAAGCACTGCATTATCCTGTAAGTTGTGACGTAAATTATCGAAATGTAAATGTATATCATAGAAATATTTCTCGACATACTTTGCCATAAGGCGAGCATTCTTGTTTTCTGATTGCCCAATTTGGGAAACAATCCTGTTCAGCGAAGCTGGTACTTCGATGCTATTAGAGTCCCAATTCTGTAATCTACTGGTAGCCACACCCCATGTTCCTCCAATCGCTTGCCAGTCTATCTCACCCGCTTCTTTGGCAGTATCGAGAAACTTTGTCCAATACATATACGGACGAAGTTCACGAATGTAACTCATCCGATTGGGGTAAGGTGGTGAGGTCACGACATGAGTATATTTCATGTCATTGGATACAGAGTACCGTGAATCAGCATAGAATACTGTTGCTTTACCTGCTAACGGGTGACTGATACTATTAAGTATCGCTTCAACAATAATTTGATAAAGCTGTTCAATTTGTTCAACTTCATACCGAGTAACTTGCTGATGAAACGACATAGACACATGATTAAATGCAGCGGAAGAGGTTTCAATCACTAAACGGCAAAAAGCCACCCATGCCAAGGAAGAAACATCATCCTCTTTCGGTTCACCAAATTCGTTTACCAGGGCTTGCCGAAGTGCTGCTAGAATTTTCAATGTACGGGTACTCCACCAGCGAGTAATGTTATAAATATTAGGAGTCCAGCACTCTTTATCAATCAGACCTTTACATTGATAAATGGTTCTTTTAATTCTCTGATTCAAGTCATCCAGTTCCGAACTCGAATAATTCCGGCATTTGGCATTACCCAGCCAGATCAGAAATCTATTAATATCTAAACAATGAGCTTGTAATCCCTGTTCAGCAGCAACTAAACCCGTTGTTGCTGTTCCAGAGAAAGGGTCAAGGATGAATGATTCAGGGGGAATTTTGTGAATAATCTCTGACACTAATTTGACTGAGTAGGCAGGGGTGAGTCGTAACCATCCATGCCGTCCAAGTTTTTGGTTGTATTTAAAGGTATAATCTGACCTTTGTTTAACCTTAAGAGCCATTATTCAGCACTCAGCAATGTTTCCAGAACCTCATGGATCTCATACTTAATATTATCTGATTTTCTCTGAAAAAAATCTGCCAGATCATATCCTAGCACCTGTTCACAAAAGGCATAGAGTGAGATTTGCGGATCACCATTTATTGTACCAATGAGAATTCCACAACGGTTGTTCCGATATCTCAACACAATATCTGAATCTATTTGTGCTGAAAAGATGGCAAACACCGGAAGATAATCATTTGCCCAAGCCACTGTAGCATTGTCTATGTCAGCATTCTGACGCTTGCTATCTTTGCTCTTATATCCCTGCCTCACCTCAAATACAATACCATTAGAGGGTTGAGTCACTTCACCTAAGCCATTGCAATAATCGGTGATCCACTGATTCACCTTGTTTAATACAGACTGGTTCCTGATTTCTGAAAGTTTCAGCCGACCATCAAGGGAAAGGGTTTTGCTTTTTCCAGAGGATGTTTGGGTTGTGTAAGACCATCTGGCAAAGCTAGGGTCAATGTAACGGGTTGTATCTACAATAATCCGGCGAAACAAACGTTCGCAGCCAATACCAACCTGGCGATAAATAGACGTCATGCCACCAGCCGCACGATGGGCAGCGTACATGAGATCGGTATCTAAACCCACCCAAGAATAAAACGAATCAGCACCGTAGAGGACTTTAAATTCCTGAAGAGAGAAACCTTTATTTGAGTTTCCCTGACCAAACTTCGGGCGATAGTCTTTGCACTTTCTAATCGGTTGGAGAAAGGTTTCTAGGTACTCCTGTTCATCTGGCACATTATTGGTCATTTATCAGTTGATATCATGTCCTTCTCGTCAGTTATCATTTCCTTTTACCTCGCAACTTTCTTTTTTCCCTTCTACCTTCTGCCTTCTGCCTTAAATTAATGTGATTTTAGGGGTACGATATAGTACCCCTAAAGTCTTAGGGATCAACCCAAAGACCATCGGATTTAATCAAATTAATTAACTCCGCAACCCCTTGAGTTTCCGGCACCTTCTTAATCTCTTCCCGTCCGCGATACAGGGAAATATAACCGGGTTGCTTACCCACATAGCCATAATCTGCATCTGCCATTTCTCCTGGACCATTAACAATACACCCCATCACGGCAATATCTAAACCCGTCAGGTGTTTCGTCGCTTCCCGAACTTCGTGGAGTACGTCTTCTAAATTAAACAAGGTGCGCCCGCAGGAAGGACAGGCGACATATTCTACCATGGTTTTCCGCAGTCCCAACGCCTGGAGAATGCTATAGCAAACCGGGATTTCTTTTTCCGGCGCTTCCGTCAGGGAAACACGAATGGTATCCCCAATTCCTTCGGCTAACAGGGTACCAATACCCGCTGTAGACTTAATCCGCCCATATTCTCCATCACCAGCTTCTGTGACACCCAGATGTAACGGGTAATCCATCCCCAACTCATCCATGCGCCGTACCATCAACCGATACGCCGCCAGCATGACGGGAACACGGGAGGCTTTTAGGGAAATCACCAAATTGCGGAAATCCAGGGATTCACAGATTCGGATAAATTCCAGCGCCGATTCCACCATCCCTTCCGGGGTATCGCCGTAGGTAAATAGCATTCGTTCCGCCAGGGAACCGTGATTCACCCCGATTCGCATCGCTTTCCCTTGATCCCGGAGAGAAACGACCAAGGGTGCTAAGGTTTCCTTAATCTTTGCCCCAATTTGTTCAAATTCAGCTTGAGTATACTCCGTGCGATCGCTCTTTGGTTTCTCAAACACGTATAACCCGGGATTAATCCGTACTTTATCCACATGCTTGGCGACTTCTAGAGCGATTTTCATCCCGTTGTGGTGAACATCCGCCACCAAGGGAACCTCTTGATACGTCTGAATCAGTTTCTCCTTGATTTGGGCGAGGGCTTTAGCGTGCGCCATACTGGGAACTGTGACTCGGACTATCTCACAGCCAATTTCATGCAGGCGGCGAATTCCAGCCACTGAACCCTCAAGATCTAACGTATCTTCATTAATCATTGACTGCACCACCACCGGATGTCCGCCCCCAATCGTGACATTCCCGACGGGTACCGGACGGGTTTGGCGACGGTGGATAACGGTATCCAATGCTGGGGGTTTGGCAGCCGTTTGAGGGGTTGGAAGTGTTTGCATAACCTATCGGATAATTTCTGTAGCTAAACTATCTGTATGTTCTCTATTCTCCCAGAGTGCCACAGTTGGGGCGTTTTTGGGTTAAGGCAAGAGAAAGTGCGATCGCGCCTCCTCCCCTTGGCTAAACTAAATTCACAGCTATTGACATTCTGGTTATGTCCCTCGCCCAAGATTAAGACGCCATCCAAGACATGGCAGAAACTGACTGAAACGGAATGGTACTGAAATTTTGGCTGGTGGGCAGTACCCACCCTACTCGATACAATTGGCTGATTGAGATGGGGAGAACAGTAAGTTTAATCCAATTTTAACTACTCCGGAAAATCAGGAATCACCCACTTAGGCGGTTCCATCAGTTTCTTCCGTCGCGCCTCCTCTGCCATCTCATGCATTTTATCCAATGAGGTTTCATTGATAAACGTTGAGGCTTTAGCCGCATACTCCTTGTTGGGACATTTATCACCCAATACACAACCATTGACGCAGGCTTCAGCACAGTTTATGGTAGGTTCCACTTCTCCCCTCCTTATTTCCAGTTTCGTCGGACAATGTTAAAGGCTGTATCCTATTTCTCCTTATTTACAAATTTTAATACATTTAGCCAATTCTGGGGAATATAGTCTTATTGTTTGACAACTAGCATATATTTTTTTATGATTTTATGCTTACTATTCTTTGACGAATGACAAATAACTACCTCAACCGCTTCTTTTCCCCCCGATAGCGCAGCAACTCACCCACAAACGCAATTGCCCCAGACGCGCCGATTAGAATCACACTCAAGGCATTAATATCGGGTTTAACTCCAGTACGAATACGGCTAAAAATTTCCATGGGTAGAGTTGTCGATCCGGTGCCAGCCGTAAAGCTAGCAATCAGGAAATCGTCCATACTCAGAACAAACGAAATTAAACACCCGGCAATTATGGCAGGCATCAATTCGGGCAATAACACTTTAATAAACGCTTGAAACGGGGTGGCTCCTAAATCAAGTGCCGCTTCTTCTAAATACGGATCAAGACTGGAAATACGCGACGAGACCACAAAAGCAATGTATGCCAGACAGAATACCACATGTGCCGCCACAATTGTCCACAAACTTAACGGCGTACCAATCACCGCCAGAAACACCAAAGTCGCTACCGCCATAGCAATATCAGGAATAATCAACGGTAAGTAGGACACCCCACGATATAACCCCTTCCCCCTAAATTGATAACGCACCAACCCCACCGCCATCAACGTGCCAATTACGGCGGAAATGATTACAGAAATAAAAGCAACTGCCAAGCTATTTTGTAACGACTTCAGCACTCGCGTATCTGTAAATAGCTTAATGTACCACTGTAGAGTAAATCCCTGCCAATTGGCACTATAGGCTGATTCATTAAAGCTATAAAAGGTCAAGACCAAAATCGGCAGATACATATAAAAGAACATCAGCAAAGAAAAGATCCCTTGCCAAGAAAAGCTTGGCTTGAGTTTAGATGATTGCATCTCGATGAGAAGCTCCTCCTGCTGATGGCTTACTGAGTCTGTCATTCTTAAAATCTAATGGTGCTGGATAAGTAATGGTGCTGGATAAGTAGGTAGGGACAATTAAACTTAACGGTGGGGAACTCGCGTTGTTTATCTAAGGGGTTGAGCAATATTTACAAAATTTAACATAGTTCAGTTTATTTCCACCAACCGACTTAATCGTTAAATAAATCGGGTTAACTGAATACGGTAACGCTCTTTTTTGGTGATGGAAACATCGCCAACTTGCAAGCGCCCTTTACCCCGAATCGCGATTAAGTCACCCGGTTGAACCGAGTAACTGGCTTGGCTAACCTCTTTCCAGTTTACCCGCACATCACCCGCACCAATCATATCCGCCATCTTACTGCGAGATGTGCCAAATCCGGCTGACGCGATCGCATCCAGGCGCATGGATGCTTCTACTGTGGTCATTTCTTTCTTCTTGGGTTCTCGAATCTTGAGTTGACTCAACTCAATCGGTCGAGTTTTCACCGGAACCGAACGCACCTGAGTCAGGTGCATCTCCAGAAACTCGACAATCTCTGGCACCACAATCACTTGAGCACCGCGTTCGCCTAAAACAATAATATCGCCAACTTTCTCTCGAACAATCCCTGTACCTAGAATCGCGCCCAAGAAATCCCGATGGGTGGCTGGATCAAAGAGAAAATTGCCCTCAATATCCAACGCCGCTACCTCAACTTGAGATTGATCCAGAGGCAATTCTTCACGGGCGATCCCCAACCGTTGACGTTCAGCTTGAGGATATCCCCCCCATGGCAAAAGTTGCACCTCTGTCAACCGCGCAAACTGCTGCTGAATTTCCACCAGTACAGGCGGTGAGAGGAAATCGGTTAACACCACGTCCCAGGTTTTGATGGCTTGTTCGGCTTGATCAATCACACGGGCAACCGTATCGCGATTTTCGACGCCTTTGAGTAAGTCCTCTCGTGGCAGCATGAGAATGATGAATTATGAATTATGCATAATTTTTTAATTGTATTTCATCCCTGAAAAAATTGCTAGAGTTAAAGGCTAACAAGCGTCAACTTCTTACTTACCTCTATGTCGCTGTTTTACCTGCGGGTTTTAATCCTAACGGCTACAACCTTGTACCAAGCGATCGCCTGCTGGCGAGAAGATCGTACACCGCCACCGGGTCAACGGGTGGATATAGGCGGTTTCTGTCTGCATTACGTTACAACAGGAACGGGATATCCGACCATTGTACTCGATCATAGTTTGGGGGGAGTTGAGGGCTATTTTTTGGTGGATGAATTGGCAAAATTTTCGCGGGTTTGTATTTATGATCGCGCGGGTTTTGGTTGGAGTGATCACAGCCCCCATCCTCGTACCAGTAATCAGATTGTCACCGAACTTGACCAGATGCTGACTCTTGCGGGTTTAGAACCTCCCTATATTTTGGTGGGTAACTCTTTTGGCAGTTACAATATGCGCCTTTACGCCTATCGTTATCCGGAAAAAGTTGTCGGATTAGTCCTTACTGATGGGTTACATGAATCAGCGATGCTAAAAATGCCCCTAATCCTGCGTGGATTACAATTGTTCTTTGCGTCAGGCTTTATCATGTCCATTCTGGGAGCGACTCTGGGCATCATTCGCTTACTCAGTCTTGTCGGCATATTTGAATTAATCAAACCGAAATTACGTCAGTTTTCCCGTGATTCCCGTCAAGCGGTAAAACGCTCTTTTTGTCGTCCTAAACACTGGCTAACGATGACCAGAGAAATCTTGAGTTTAGATACAAGTGGTCGCCAAGTCCGCTGTGCTATCCATCTCAACGATCTGCCGATTGTTAGTCTTAAAGCTTCTTCATTTTTCATCCCTTCATTTTTCACCATTTTGATGCCGTTGAAAGCCGCGAATCAGTTACGCGATCGCATCCACGATGAGTTAGCTAAACTCTCGACCAATTGCCTGCAAATTCCGGTTGAAAACAGTGGTCATTTTGTCTGGGTGGATCGACCCGATGCAATTATCCAAGCCGTAAAAATCATCTTAGAAAGACTGGACGATTAATGGTTCACCTGAGGTGCGATTAGTCTCATTTTTTACGCTACTGTCCTTCACTATATCCTTGAATCGTCTCTGGTTCAAATTGTTTCAATAGGGGGGTAGCTTGGCGAATTAATTGATCTGAACCTTTGACAACAATGATATATTTTCCTTGATTGAGGCGATTGCGGTAGGGGAGTGCATCCCCACTACCAAAGGCGATACCCACACCGCCACCCACAAAAAAGCTGCCCATGGCTGCTGCGATCGCACCGAAGATACCGCCAATGATATGATTCCCTATGGGACTTATTGGTAGAATTTCGATCGCCGTGAGTAGGTTAAAGGCATATCCAGCCGCAAAGCCAAAGGGAAGCAACCAGTAGGCGAGTTGCTTAACTTGCTTAATCGCCTGGAGGTTGGGGTCAATCAAGCCAAACTCATCCGCACTTTGGTAGCCTTTACCCAGAATCGTGACTTGATTCATCGGCAAACCTCTTTTTTCCAGAACCGTGTACGCTTCTTCGGCTTCAATGCGATTTTTCAGGACAGCAATCAGGTAGTTCATAATATCAGGTAGAGCTAAATTGTTACAAAGATTAAGGGTTACGCTTCATTTTTGCCTAACCTCAATCGTAACACCTAAGAACCTGTTAAGAAAGTTGGCGGGTCAATGAAATTACCTGTACTGCTATAGCAATTCTCCAGCCGATGCGATTGCTCGCTACATTGAGCATCTTGCTCGCTACCCATTCCCAATTTAAATGCATGACAGCCTACACTCCATATCTCACCAGACCAGGAAACGCTATACCATAGAAGAAAAATCAAAAATTGCCGGAAAACTCAGTAGTCAGTCTGTAAGATAACCTATCACCAGTTACCAACCCGTTAAAATCTGTAGTTAAACCAACTCAAGCCATCTGTGCGGATAAAAGACGTAGAGACGTTCCGCTGGAACGTCTCTAGAAAATGGAGTATTGAGTAAGGAATGTTACCATTAGCTATAAATTTCAGTATGATGATTTAACGATTGGTCTGGTGTTCTAGGCAAACAGCGAATCTGAGTCAGTGGTTTAAAGGCACAACAGTTTAGAATAAAAATGGTGGAGCAAGTATTAAAAGAACGTTACGCCATCCAGAAACAGCTTGGTCAAAATGGCGGACGACAAACCTTACTAGCGCGGGACATACAAACCCAAGAATTAGTTGCTATCAAGATTCTCACCTTTGGTGCAGATTTTCATTGGGACGATCTCAAACTGTTTGAGCGAGAAGCCCAAACCTTACAATCCCTCTCCCATCGGGCTATTCCACATTACTTAGACTCCTTTAAATTTCAAACATCCCAGACGAAAGGCTTTGCCTTGGTA
>CAZNNK010000037.1:0-16006 GCA_964574085.1 uncultured Coleofasciculus sp. | reverse complement strand
GAAGCTGGGGAAGCTGGGGGAGCTGGGGAAGCTGGGGGAGCTGGGGAAGCTGGGGGAGCTGGGGGAGCTGGGGAAGCTGGGGGCAACTTCTGGCTAAGAAGATAGATAAGTATAACTACTCAGACTCTTCTGGTAGTTTTGCAGCAACCGTTGGGATTCTGCTAAGGTAATGCAATTGTCTCGCAGAGCTTGTTCAGTGCGGCGACGAATGCTTTCAACTAAGTCCTCGGCGTCGTACTGGACATAACTCAATACTTCTGTGACGGTATCTCCCTTAACCAAATGCTCAATTTCATAGCCTCTAGGTGTGAGCCGAATATGGACAGTATTGGTGTTGCCAAACAGGTTGTGTAAATTGCCCATAATTTCTTGGTAAGCTCCGACTAAAAATAAGCCGAGGTAATAGGGTTCTTTGGTTTGAGGATGAGAGGTGTTTCCCGATTCCTCTAGAGGAGGCGGTTGAGTTACCTTATCCGTAAACTCCCCGTCGCCATTCCGGTTTTCCTGTACCCTAGCGTCCCGTAACGGATGCAGTTCTAGCACGGATTTAACATCTCGCGGGTTGATAAACTGGTTGATTTTGCCATCACTGTCACAGGTCAAATCAGCTAAGATACCGCGACGGGTTGGTTCCTCATTCAGCCGATGAATCGGCATAATCGGAAACAGTTGGTTCATTGCCCAGGAATCAGGAACCGATTGAAAGACTGATAAGTTGACGTAATAAATTGATGCCATCGTTTTTTCTAAGTCTTCCAGATCATCCGGTACATAGTCCTGAGTCCGAACAAGGTGGAGAATTTTTTCACAGCACACCCAGTACAATTGTTCGGCTCTAGCCCGTTGAGTCAGGCTGAGATAACCGAGATTGAAGAGGCTTTTGGCTTCTTCATTGAATTGAATGGCGTCGTGGTAGGCTTCTTGGTAGTTTTCGACACTGATAGTCTGGTAAGTTTCCCAAAGATTACGGATAATCAGATGTTCGTTCTCGTGAGCCGGGATAGCTTCTTTAGAGAGAACATCGCTGGTATTGAGGACATCAAAGATGAGTACCGATTGATGAGAGGCGATCGCACGACCACTTTCACTGATTAACACCGGGGCGGGAATCTGGCGAGCTTCACAGGCTTCCTTCACCTCGGCAACGATATCGTTGGCATAATTCTGCATATTATAGTTTTTCGAGGCGTAGAAGTAGGTTTTAGAGCCGTCGTAGTCAATGGCTAAACCACCACCCACATCCAGGTAATTCATATTAGCGCCCAAGGCATGCAGCTCGACATAGATTTGACTGGCTTCTCGAATGGCATCTTTAATCACGCTAATCGCAGAGGTTTGAGAGCCAATGTGAAAGTGTAATAACTGCAAGGCGTTGAGCCGTCCAGCCTCCCGGAGTTGGTTGACACAAGCCAGGATTTCCGGAAGTGTCAGACCAAACTTAGCGCGATCGCCTGTGGATTCTCCCCAACGACCCATTCCTTTGGTACTCAGTTTGGCTCGTACACCGATGATCGGATCAATGCCTAGTTTTGCTGAAATGTCAATAACCAGTTGGACTTCTTCGAGTTGCTCGATCACAACAATCGGTTTTTGTCCCAACCGCATGGATAGCAGCGCCGTTTCGATATACTCTCGGTCTTTGTGACCATTGCATATCAGCAAAGCGCCATCGGTTTTTAAGGTGGCTAGTGCAATCATCAGTTCCGGTTTAGACCCCGCTTCTAAGCCAAACTGATAGGGATGTCCAACCTGCACCAACTCTTCGACCAGATGTCGGTGCTGATTGCACTTGACCGGATACACCCCCTGGTAACGACCGGGGTAATTATAACGAGCGATCGCCTTCGCAAAACAGGCATTTAACCGCTCAATCCGATCAGCAAGGATATCGGAAAAGCGAATTAATAACGGAAGTTCCAGATTGCGTCCTTTGAGCGCTTCGACTAATTCAAACAAATCCAGGGAACCGCCGCGATCGCCTTTGGGGGAAACCGTCACATGACCAACGGCGTTAATTGAAAAATAGGGTTCTCCCCATTCCTGAATCCGATAAAGTTTCTCACTCTCCTCAATCGTCCAACTGGGGCGCGATGATCTGCCATGAGGTAAGCAAGTATGAGCAGGACGATCCGGGTGATGCGATGGCGGCTTTTGCTCACGAATGCTGAGTGTAGATGTTCGCTCTCCTGTCATATCTATTCGATCACCCTTAAAACTATGCCTTGCGATCGTTAATGCTAACGCATCTCGCTCTTGGCTTTGAGCAGATTTTTGCCCTGGTCTTCCAAAAACCATGTTAAAATTCCGTCAGCATAGTGGTTTCTCTATTCTCAAGGCGCAAAGCGTCGCGTTTTCAAGTTGATCCTGACTGTAAAGGGCGTCAATGCTCAATTCATCTGACCATTCTTCCGAACAGCACAATTACCTCCAGGTATTACAGCAGCTCGTTAACAGATATCCCTTTGTCTTTTGGGGAACAATCTGGGGTTTGCTTGTTTTGATTGGTAGTGTAGCCGCCGTTGGCTTACTCAATCCTGGACGGATTGAGTCAGATAAGCCTGTGCCAAAACCCTTAGTTTCAACGATTTTGGAGTCAACGGCAAAAAAAACGCCCCAATCCGACTCTCCGGTAATCTCCTCGATAGAGGACTCTTCACCGCAAGAAGGTTTACCCTTTACCTTGTTTTTGGGTCTAGCCTTTGGTTGTGCCGCCGGTTCTTTGTTCGTCACCTATGCGTTTAGACAATCCACTCAACGCCGTCAACTGATCAAACCGTCTAAATCAAGTCGGCACAAAAAACGGCGACGCCCTGTAAATCAGCGTCAAGTCTCCCCAACCCCCCAATCGGCGGCGAATACACCAGCCATCCAGACGTTGGACTCTCCCCAGCCTGTTGCTGATGATTCAGACACTGAAGTAACCGTTGTACCTGATCAAGAAAAAAATCCCTTAGATCAGGAGGAACAGAGTCTTGCCGAAATGCTGGATTTACGCAAACGTGAGTCTCTAACGTCGATAATGCGACGGAGTTTGTCTACAGAGCGAGACATTTCCCTGAGTCAAACCTCTAGTTACTTAAACCATAAGTGATTTCTCTAACTGGCTTTTAAGGTGCTATGACAACGGTACTGAATTTAGAGCCAATTATGACCCTGACACGGGAGCAGTTTTTTCAATTGTGTCAGGCAAATCCAGACTTACAGCTTGAACGTTCATCGAATGGAAAATTGATTATCGTGACGCCTATTGGTGGTGAAGGAGGCACTCAAGAGGCAAATTTGATTATTAAGGTTGGGGTTTGGAACGAGCAAACTCAGTTAGGTTTGGTGTTTAGCTCTCAGACTGTATTTAGTTTACCCAATGTGAATGGTCTGGATGATCTTTCCGAATTGAAAGGAGAAAACGACCGATTGGTCATACCATAGGTTGATGGCTTGATGTAGAGCGCGTTGTAAACTGAATGATGCAATTATTCTGCGAGCGTAACTACTGATTTGGCTTGTCCCGCAGTTTTCATCAATTACAGTTTAACCACATTTGGCGTATGAACAATTTAGAAAACCCCCAAGATAATCAATGGCATTCTTTAGCCGTTGCAGAAACCTTAGAGCGAGTTCAACTCAATCGCCAACAAGGGTTAAGCCAAGCTGAAGTTCGAGAACGGAAAAATAAATTTGGTTCTAATACCATCGAAGCCAAAGGGGGCAAAAATCCAGTTCTCAAGTTTTTAGAACAATTTAATCAACCGCTCCTTTATATATTGATTCTTGCCGGGATTGTTAAAGCTTTTTTAAATGAATGGACGAATGCTTGGGTGATTTGGGGCGTTGTCTTTATTAATGCCATTGTTGGCTTTGTCCAAGAAATGAAAGCCGAAAACGCGATCGCGGCCTTATCTTCTTCTGTTCAAACCGATGCAACCGTTCGCCGCGATGGCAATAAAACCACCGTTTATTCAGCCGAATTAGTGCCGGGGGATTTGGTCTTTTTAACCTCTGGTGATAAAGTCCCGGCAGATTTACGCTTAATTGAAGTCAAAAACTTACAAGTGAATGAATCGGCATTAACCGGGGAATCAACGGCAGTCGAAAAAAATGCCGAAGCAGTTGATGCTGATGCCGCCCTAGCGGATCGTAAAAGTATGGCTTATGCGGGCAGTTTTGTCACTGCCGGTCAAGCCCAAGGGGTCGTGATTGCCATTGGGAAAAACACCGAAACTGGGCGTATTTCTCAATTAATGGACAAACAAGCTAATCTGATTACTCCCCTCACCCGTAAATTCGATAAATTTAGCCGCCAACTGCTCTACGTTATTTTAGGCGTTGCCACCTTTACCTTTGTTGTCGGTTTGGGTTATGGAGAAGCCTGGACATCGATGTTTGAAGCGACCATTGCTTTGGCTGTGAGTGCCATTCCCGAAGGTTTACCCGCCGTGGTCACGATTGCCCTAGCCATTGGGGTGTCGCGCATGGCCAATCGTCACGCTATTATCCGTAAATTACCCGCCGTCGAAACCCTGGGAAGCGCTACGGTTATTTGTTCGGACAAAACCGGAACTCTGACAGAAAACCAAATGACGGTGCAAAGCATCTATGCAGGCAATCAACATTATCGCGTGTCGGGAAGCGGTTACACTCCCGAAGGCGAAATTTCCCAAGACGAGAACACGATCGAGGTTGAAAAAATCCCTGTTCTCAAAGATTGTCTGATTGCGGGTTTGCTTTGTAATGACTCCCATGTAGACAAACAGGAAGACACTTGGAAGGTAGTCGGTGACCCCACCGAAGGTGCATTGATTACCGCCGCACGCAAAGCTGGATTTTGGGCGAACGATCTAGAAGAAAAGCAACCCCGCTTAGATACCATTCCCTTTGAATCCGAGCATCAGTATATGGCTACCTTGCACGAAGATAAACAGCAAGGGGAGAAAGTGGTTTATTTAAAAGGGTCGGTCGAAGCGGTGTTGTCTCGGTGCGAGGCGGTTTTAGATGTCGATGCTCGTCCTCAAGCCCTCAACGCCGCGCCAATCCACGAAATTGTCGAAACCATGGCCGCAGAAGGCTTGCGCGTTTTGGCGTTAGCTCGTAAAACCGTTCAGAAAAACGTAATTGAGCCAGAAGATATCAATAGCGGGTTTCAATTTTTGGGCTTGCAGGGCATGATCGATCCGCCTCGTCCCGAAGCGATTAAAGCCGTAGAAGCCTGTAAAAACGCCGGAATCCGCGTCAAAATGATTACGGGGGATCATAAGGTCACAGCGAAGGCGATCGCGCTGCAAATGCGCTTAAAACGTCAAGGAGAGACGATCGCGTTTACGGGTCAAGAACTTGCTGGAATGAACGAAACCGAGTTAGCCAATGCGGTAGAAGATGGGGTTGTGTTTGCTCGCGTCGCTCCCGAACAAAAATTGCGCCTGGTTGAAGCTTTACAATCTAAAGGCGATGTGGTGGCAATGACTGGGGATGGGGTGAATGATGCTCCGGCGCTCAAAAGCGCGGATATTGGCATTGCTATGGGGAAAGCGGGAACCGAAGTGGCTAAAGAAGCGGCGGATATGATTCTCACTGATGATAACTTTGCTTCGATTGAAGCGGCGGTAGAAGAAGGACGCACAGTGTATCGCAACTTAATGAAAGCGATCGCGTTTATTCTACCGGTGAATGGGGGCGAGTCGATGACGATTTTTATTAGTGTATTACTGGCTCGCGCTGAGTTTCTGCCGATTTTATCGTTGCAAGTGCTGTGGCTGAATATGGTGAACTCTATTGCCATGACGGTTCCTTTGGCTTTTGAACCGAAAGCCAATAATGTCATGCAACAACCGCCTTTATCGCCTCATCAACCGTTACTCAATCGCAGTTTAATTAAACGCATTGTGCTAATTTCGCTGTTTAATTGGATTGTGATTTTTGGCGTTTTTGAGTGGATTCGCACGACCACGGGCAATATCGATTTAGCCCGGACGATGGCGATTCAAGCTTTAGTGGCCGGACGGATTTTTTACTTACTCAGTTTGAGTCAAATCGGGCTGACCTTGTGGGGGAAACTGCGCGGTCGCCTCGATCGCGTTGCGTCTGTACCGATGATTTGGGTGGGGATTGGCGTAACGATTGTTTTGCAGGCGATTTTCAGTCAATGGGGCGTGATGAATAACTTGTTTGCCACTTACCCGTTGAATCTGAATCAATGGCTGATTTGTTTGGTTATTGGACTGCCGATTGTAGTGGTGGCCGCGATCGCCAACCGCATTGATCCACCGAATGTCAGTCAGCAGTAGGTTTTTCAGTCATCAGTTTTTTGGGCAATCGACTTTTCGGCAATCACAGGGGCGCTTTTCCCTTTGTCCTTTGAGAGAGGTGGAAGTACTCAGAATTCCTGTCGTGTTGTCAGGAAAGAAGGTTTTGCCCGGGTTTAATTTGGAGGTTAGTTAACTTAATTGAGCCAAACTCCAATCGGGTCTTAAATTTTTCGCTTGACGCAGATAGGGGTGATGAATCTCAGTTTGGCTTACTGGGGTATTAATGTGGATGAGGCATCGGATACAGCGCTCCAGGCTACCTTCTACGTGCATTTGCTGGAGATCGAGTAATGCTACATTATCCCAATGAGGACGTTCACGAGCGATCGCGGCAGGAAAAATCGTATCCAAATCCCGTGTCGTTGTAAAGATGACACTAATAATTTCCTCGTGGTCAATCTGATTGTGGGTTTCTATCTCATCTAAAAGTTCTGTTACAGCATCTCGAATGGCTGCAACCGTATTTTCTGACACCGTTGTTGCCCCGCGAATCGCTCGAACACGCCACTCCACTGTTGATATCCTCCTAAAACGTTTTGAGTTTTGACCCTTCGCTTCGCTCAAGGGAACCTGGTTTGTAGGGGCGGGTTTAGGGATTTTCGCGCCAGCTATTGATGGTATCGTTTGTACAAAACCCGCCCTGACTAAGTTTTGAGCTTTGATCCTTCACGACCTTCGAGGGCATGGCGCGTTAGTTAACTCTTTTGTTTCCCCTGCACCCTTGCTCTCCTGCTCCTGGAGAAAAACTCCTAAGGTCGATAGAGCCAAAGCGGTTGACCACTGGTTGATAGTTCAAATTCTAACCAATTTATCCCTGCCGATAACCCAGAATTCATCCGACCCGTATTGCCAGGAACCAAACGACTCAAGAGGCGTTTAGGTTCTTCAATCGTCTCACATTTCGTTTTCTCTGGATCAAGACCCACCAGTTCGGCTGCCCAGCGACGGGCATCTTCCTCGGTTCCGAGGCGATCAACAACTCCTAAATCCAAGGCTTGCTGACCTGTAAAAATTCGACCATCGGCAAAGCTTCTCACCGTTTCCACCGCCAAGTTTCGGGCTTCGGCAACGGTTTGCACGAACTGTTGATAACTCGTATCAATCATCTCTTGCAGAATCGTTTTTTCGGAGTCAGTGAGTTCGCGGTCAAACGCCAGAATATCTTTGTAGGGACCGGATTTGACAACCTTGAAGGACACCCCAATCTTGTCTAAGAGGCGTTCGAGATTATTGCCACGCAGGATCACGCCAATACTTCCGGTAATCGTACCGGGGTTGGTCACGATATGTTCAGCCCCCATACCGATGTATACTCCCCCAGAGGCAGAAATATTCCCAAAACTGGCAATAATTTTCACTTTCTCCCGCAGGCGCATCAAGGCGCTGTAGATTTCCTGAGAGTCGCCCACAGTACCGCCAGGACTATCAATTCGCAGCAGTAAGGCAGGGAATTTCTTTTCTTCCACGGTTTTGAGCGCGTCTAGTACCCGTTGGCGAGTATTACCAGCAATCAAACCCGTGATTTCGATGCGAGCAATTTGTTTACGCGATTTAGGCTTAAAGGGCCAGGGCATATCGTTCCAAAAATGAGGGATGTAGACACTCTAGCGGTGTCCCGCCAGGTTAAATACACCATTAGCTAGGGGTAGAACCGCTATATTACTTTACCAGTTTGCACGATCTCAGGCTTTTTGTCCGAATCGTGTTTTCAGCACAGACCTGTCGAAGGACGAAGGACGAAGGACGAAGGACGAAGGACAATAACCCATGACATTTTTGGATCGTATGCTTAACATAAAGTAAAAATTGAGTACAATTTATGTAAAGAATCATAAACACTATATAGGGTTAATCCCCAGCGTTGATAATAAACAGGATCTCATGCAACTCAAGATAACCAACCAATCCCCTTTTGCGCCCTTACTGTTGATTGCACCGTTTTTCCTGTGGGGGACGGCGATGGTGGCGATGAAAGGTGTTATTCCGGATACAACTCCCTTATTTATGGCAGGGGTGCGCTTAGTTCCCGCTGGAGTGCTGATCCTAATTGCAGCATCGATAATGGGGCGTCCTCAACCTAAAGGGTGGGCAGCTTGGTTATGGATTAGCCTGTTTGCGTTGATTGATGGTGCTTTATTTCAAGGATTTTTAGCCGAGGGCTTGGTGCGAACTAGCGCTGGCTTGGGTTCGGTGATGATTGATTCTCAGCCTTTAGCTGTAGCCTTACTGTCCGGTTGGCTGTTTGGTGAAATTATTGGTCTGTGGGGTGGCATCGGACTGGCAATTGGGATTGTGGGCATCAGTTTGATTGGCTTACCTGATGCCTGGATTTTCAGCCTTCTGCATGGCAATGTGGCAACTGTGGAATTGAGTTGGCAGCATCTGTTTCAAAATGGGGAATGGCTAATGCTATTGTCGTCCCTGTCGATGGCTTGTGGAACGGTACTGATCGGCTTTATCACTCGATATGCCGATCCCGTTGTGGCGACAGGTTGGCACATGATCTTAGGCGGATTACCCTTGTTTGCGCTTTCGGGGATGTGGGAATCCCAACAGTGGGCGAATATTGACTTCAACGGCTGGATGGCACTGGCTTACTCGACAATATTTGGTAGTGCGATCGCCTATGGGTTATTCTTCTATTTTGCCTCCAAGGGGAATCTCACCAGTCTCAGTGCGTTGACGTTTCTGACTCCTGTGTTTGCCCTGCTATTTGGTAATCTGTTTTTAGGGGAAGTCTTGAGTTTCCTGCAATGGGTAGGTGTCAGTTTGACGTTAGTGAGTATCTATTTAATTAATCAGCGTCAGGAAATTGCTCAAGGATTAGCATCATTCCGCCAAGCCTGGACGACTGTCAATCAAACGGTTACCGCTGAACCCTTAACCACAAGCGATCGCCTCATCCGCAGTTTGAAGGCGATGGGGTTAATTGCTTTGCCGATCAAACTTCAGGATTCTGAAGTAGAAGGATTACCCCGCTAACCTATTTCAGTGGGGAGTTGACACGAATGAATGGGCGATCGCCTACATTTGATAAAGTGGGAGGCAAAGGGTGCAAACACTCCTGGCTCGAAAAAATTGACTCATCTATGTCAGACTTGTAATGCAGGAGTAAGGATTTGAGCTATCTTGGAGTGAGACTGTAACAGGCAACTCAACATGGCAAACCCTTCAACATCCTAATTTCCCTATGACTTGCCATCGCTCCCCCGTACTTCTAGCTGCCTCTATGACCTGCCTAAGCGGGTTTATGGGTATTGGTTCTTTTGTGGGATTCAATCCTGCGATCGCCCATTCATCGGTTAACCTATCCCCACCTTTACTCCTAGCCCAGTCTCCGAGTCCCACAGGGATTGAGGAATTACCCCTGCAAGTTGGGAGTCGAGGCGAAACGGTGCAAGCCTTGCAGACTCGGCTGAAAAAGCTAGGCTACTACGAGGGTGAACCTGATGGCGCCTATGGAGATAGCACTAGGCTGGCTGTTATTGAATTTCAGGAATCAATTGATCTTGATGCTGATGGTGTTGTGGGTTTAACCACATGGACGAAGCTGCAATCAGCGGCGGCGGACGTTCCCGAACCAGAAACGCCTTCAGCAGAAGCAGAAAACGCTGAGGAGGACAACAAAAACGCGGAACAAGAAGCTCAATCCAACAACCAGCGCCAAAAACTCTTGTGGATACTCGCTGGTTTGTCTGGAACCATAATCATATTTGGGGCATTTGTATTCTTCTTACTCAAAGTAATAGACAATCCGAAAAAAAGACAAGCCTCTGGCGAAGCCGAGGAGTCTCCGCCCTCTTCCCCTTCAGAGGAACCGGAAACACCCATGGTAATGTCGAGTCGCAATGGGCTAGAATCATCACCCGTCCCATCGGTTGATACCCCATCTCCGGCTTCTGAAGCCGATAAAAATGGATACAATCCGTCAGGATTAAGCGTGACTGACTCCCACCTGACTGAATCGCCATCCCCTGTTGAACCCTCACCTAGAACCTCACTGACTAAACCCAAGCATCGGCTGGCGAAAAAAAATGGGGTCAATCAGTTAATTAAAGACTTACAAGACTCTGATCCTGTCAAACGACGCAAAGCGATTTGGGAACTTGCACAACGGGGGGATTCTAGGGCGGTACAACCGTTGGTAAATCTGATGCTAGAGTCCGATTCTCAACAGCGCAGCTTAATTGTAGAGGCGCTGTCCCAAATTGGCATGAAGACACTCAAACCCATGAATCGGGCGTTAGCGCTTTCCCTACAGGATGATAATCCCCAGGTGCGTAAAAATGCGATTCGGGATGTGACCTTGATGTATGAATTAGTGGCACAAATTAGTCAGTTATTATCTTATGCCTTAGATGATCCGGAGGCTGATGTTCAGGAAACAGCGCGTTGGGCATTGAGTCAGCTCGAACGAATTCGCACACCTGCCACAGTAAATAGTTTACCCCCTTCCCCTAGTCCCCTCAGTTTTTCGGAAAATCAGCTTCAAGAACCGCCCATGTTTGAATAGGATTTTCGAGGTGCGATCGCGTTGGTATTAGCAAGAGGAGGCGATTGAAATCGCTGCTACACAAACAAAGTCCGCCTGCGCGGACTGGGTGATAACGGGGGGAGTTAACCCGAATTTAGTGTCTCCCGCCGCCATTGTTCTACCAGTTGTAAAAATGTTTCCTCTAAATCTGATGGCTCTAAAAGAGGATAACAGTAAGCAGCATTTCTCCTATCAACTTTGTAGATTGTTTCCATTACACTAAATAACCAGGGCTAAAATAAACATAACGATGAGGGCGGGTTTTGAATACTCTCAAACCTTTATTAGACAATAGTTTTAGCGTCAATCCGCCCCGACAATGGGTACTATGCCAAAACCGATCGCCAAAAATCTCTAGTGCCACAACCTTGACAAACTGACTCTTTTCCCCTGTGATTAATGATATCCTTGGTGTGTGCAACAGCTAAACCGCCCCGACTTTCAATCCTCCCTCTCCGTCACTTATCCCCATGAACCGACGCAAATTTTTACAATACGCTAGCCTTTTGACTGCTGCTGGACTGACCCCGATTGGAATGCAGGGTTGGGCGGCTAGAGGAATGGCTTCCACGACGACCAACAAGCGACTTATTGTCATATTCCTGCGCGGTGGTATTGATGGATTAAATGTGGTGGTTCCCTACCAAGACCCAGATTACTACGAAGCGAGACCCAGAATTGCGATTCCCCAACCCAAAGAAAAAGGGGGAGTGCTAGATTTAGATGGTCGTTTTGGCTTGCATCCCGCCTTGGCTAACCTGATGCCGTTATGGAAACAAGGCAGTTTAGCGTTTGTCCATGCTTGCGGATCACCGGATACCACTCGCTCTCATTTTGATGCTCAAACCTATATGGAAAGTGGAACTCCTGGCGATAAAACTACATCCGATGGTTGGATGAATCGCCTGTTAGCAACTCTCCCTGAAGCTGGACCGACTCAAGCCGTCAATATCGGTTCGATGATCTCACCTATTCTGATGGGTAACAGTTCTGTGGCTAGTCTACCACCGGGAAATAAAGCCACCCGTTCTCTGTCAGTAGACCGTTCTCAACTCAATGCAGCCTTTGAACGCCTTTACCAGGGGAATGATCCGATTCATCTCGCTTATCAGGAAGGACAACAAGCGCGGGAAATTTTGCTGGCTACCCTAGCGGCTGAAATGCGGGACGCTGACAACGGCGCACCCCCTCCAAATGGATTTGCTAAAGATACCCGGAATCTGGCGAGGCTAATGGTTGGAGATTCCCAGACTCAATTGGCATTTATGGCGTTAGGGGGCTGGGATACTCATATTAATCAGGGAAGTAGTCAGGGTCAGTTTGCCAATAAACTGAAATCTTTGGCACAAGGATTAGTGACTCTAGTTAAGGAATTAGGATCAGTCTATTCCGATACCGCGATCGCCATCTTATCGGAGTTCGGTCGCACGGTGAAAGAGAATGGCAATGGCGGAACCGATCACGGACATGGTAATGTGATGTGGATTTTAGGGGGTGGGATTCGTGGTGGTAAGGTGTATGGGGAATGGTCCGGTTTGAGTGAATCAGCGTTATTCCAAGGACGAGATTTAGCCGTCACCACCGATTTTCGAGACGCGATCGCATCCCTATTAAAACAACATATACAACTTAAGGCGAATCAGGTTGCTCAGGTTTTTCCTGGCTTTACCTCTAATCATCGTTTGCCACTTTTATGACGGATCATGGCATTTGGGTCGGTTGGCTTGAACGACGTGAAACCCAACAAGAATTTGTTGGGTCTCATCCCTCGTTAAATCAATTTGACCGCTTTGAGACCAAAAAACAGGGCTAGGGCGACACCCGTAGCACCACCGAGGATTAAAAAGTAGGCAATAATTCCAGATCCAGACATTTACCGTTCTCTCAAAAACGTCTTACTTTAGACTATTAAATCATTAAGTGGGATAAAATACAGCCCACAGTTGCTTGGGGCAAATCAGATGAAATCAGTGATTCGGGTTGAAGTACCGCCACAGTCTTACGACATTGCGATCGCGCCAGGAAGCTTGGATGATATCGGCGTCTGGATGAGTCGGCTGAAACTGGGGAAAAAGGTTCTCCTCGTCTCCAATCCCGCCATTTTTCGTCGCTATGGAGAACGGGCGATCGCGGCGCTGAAGTTGGTTGGTTATCAGGTGTCTCATTGTACCTTACCCGCAGGCGAACGATACAAAACCCTCAAATCGATTCAAAAAATCCACGACGCCGCCCTCCAGAACCGCTTAGAACGGTCTTCCACGATGGTAGCATTAGGGGGAGGCGTAATTGGGGATATGACCGGATTTGCGGCGGCTACCTGGTTACGGGGAATTAATGTGGTGCAAGTTCCCACCTCCCTGTTAGCCATGGTGGATGCAGCGATTGGCGGTAAGACAGGGGTGAACCATCCCCAAGGCAAAAACTTAATTGGTGCGTTTCACCAACCCCGCTTTGTGTTAATTGATCCGCAAGTCTTACAAACCTTACCCCCACGAGAATTACGGGCGGGAATGGCAGAGGTGATTAAATATGGCGTAATCTGGGATGCTGACTTATTTACTAAGTTGGAGAGTACAAAGCGTCTCGACCAACGGCGGTATTTAGATGAGGAATTATTGTCCTTTATTTTATCCTGTTCTTGCCAAGCCAAAGCCGATGTTGTTAGTCAGGATGAGAAAGAAGCCGGATTAAGAGCCATTTTAAATTATGGTCACACGATTGGTCATGCGGTCGAAAGTTTAACTGGGTATAAAGTGGTTAATCATGGCGAAGCGGTGGCAATTGGCATGGTGGCGGCGGGTCAAATTGCTGTAGATCTTCAGATGTGGACATCCCAGGAAGCGGAACGTCAAAAGGCGTTAATTGAGAAAGCCGGATTACCGACTCAGTTACCACCGGGATTGGATATTGATGCAATTATTGATACCTTGCAAACCGATAAGAAAGTGAAAGATGGCAAAGTCCGATTTATTTTGCCCACACAAATTGGCGAGGTAACGATAACCGATCAAGTTCCAGCCGATCTAATTCGCCAAGTTCTGAATAATCAATTATAAATTTCCTGTTCCCTGTTCCCTGTTCCCTAAAAACGACGATAAAACGCTTGTTCCCTTGCCATAGAAAGCGCCATGTAGAGAATATTCTGTCGCTCAATGGCAGGAAAGCTAATCGTATAAATCATATCATTTTGCTGCCACATCACCGTTGAGAAGGGGTAGGAGGGATTTTGAGTCGGTCCTTCAATCAGATATCCTGCCACATTAGGCGTTAAAGTAATGCGATCGCCTAGGGTTTCATGGCGTTGGAGATCACGCCGAGCACTCGCCGACTGCTTGGGGTGTACCGAAAAGCTACCCAGTAAGCAGGAATTCGGACTGCGATCGCAGGTAAACAGACTTACCATATAACTTGGGGGGGCTTGGGAGGGAAAAACCCGGACAATCAGTTGGTTTGGATCAATATCCAACAGATCATTCACCCGTAACTCAGTGGGTAAGCGCATCGCTAACCCCACAGGCAAATTTTTTTGGATACGTCCCATCGACGGAATAAACACAGGTGCAGGTTGGGCTTCAACCGCTACCGCCAAACTGAAGACACTGAGGAATAATGACACTCCCCAAAAACAACGTTGCCAAATTCGGTAGAACACTTCACCTCAATCCAATTTTGAATGGCACTGAATTAAGCCCTGAACTAACGATGATAGCGGGTTGTTGACCCATTTTTATGAAGAAAATGTAAAGCTATCCTAAAATTGGTTAAGATCGTAACACAATGCCCCTGATCAGAAGCGGTAAACGCCTCATCAGCGTGAACTTGCACGTTGCCAAAACCAAAATAGGAGAAACATGGTTAACCTCTCTTCCCCACCCCTTTCCTGGAACAAAACCTCTCCCTTGTGGCTATATGATAAAACGTATTACCTTGGTGTTAAGGTACCAATTCATAAATAGGGGAATGAATCGGGGAAACATTGGGGATTTTCTTTCCCAGCAGCACCTGCATAGCCAGGAAAGTGGAAGTCTGAATCGAGGTATAGACGTTAATTTGGGTAGGGACAACCCTGACCAACGAGTAGGTTTAGGGACAAGCGTACTGACCTTGAGCAGACCAGGATTTCGTTGGGCTAACCCGAATAATACACTAAAGCCCTTCTTTAAGCAAGAGTTTCCTCATCTGTTTAAGCTATGTACACATTGTCCTATCTTCAAGCCAGGATAGGGTTTGCTCAACCCGACAACATCGATCACACTGGAGTCATCATATCCATGGCAAGGACGTAACACTCGTGCATCTGGCATTGACAAGGGTAAGGAGTAGTAAGTTAATGAACACGCTAGTATTGAGTAACACAACAGTCAACCTTGAGCAACTCTATCCAGATCGCCATATTGATTCGGCAGCTAAGGCAACATTTGACGATTTAACTTGTTTAGCGGCTAGCGTTGTCCAAACTCCGATCGCCCTGATTAGTCTCTGTGATGCCAAAGGTCAGTGGTTGCCTTCACAGATAGGTTTAGATACCGATTCCACACCGCAATACTTAGAGTTTTGTCGCCAAATCCGCCAGGAGATAATCACCGAAAATAAGCCGTTATTAGTGGTCGAAGATACTCTAGCCCTATCTGAGTCTCAGATACCGTCACTCCCGATCCGATTTTATGCCGCCGTTCCCTTAGTTACCCCTCAACAGGAAACGGTCGGTATTTTAGTAGTGATGGATCGAGTGCTGCGACAGTTAACCGGACAACAAAAAGATGCCCTAACCGCATTAAGCCGACAGGCGATCGCGCAGTTAGAATGGCAAAAGAAGATGATCGATTTGGAAACCCAGGTGCATCAGTGTCAACGCCTGGAGAAAGCCTTGCAAACGTCTCCTCAAAACCTGGTTGATATGAAGGTGGCGCTGGATCAGGCGTCAATTGTAGCGATTACTGATTCTCACGGTAAGATTCGTTACGTTAACGATAAATTTTGCCAGATTTCGCACTATTCAAGGGAAGAACTTTACGGCGCTGACCATCATTTACTTAATTCTGGCTATCATCCGCCGCAGTTTTTTCAGGACTTGTGGAACACGATTTCTCAGGGCAAAATCTGGCGAGGTGATATCCAGGATCGTGCCAAAGATGGCAATCTTTATTGGGTAGATACGACAATTGTGCCGTTG
>CAZNNK010000036.1:0-16343 GCA_964574085.1 uncultured Coleofasciculus sp. | reverse complement strand
TTGAGCGATTTAAATTTTTCTTCTTTTGTCCTAACGTGTGTGCGTAGTGCTATATATCATTGCCACGAACCTGCGTCAGCAGGTTTTTTTATGGATGTTCTCAATCGCACAATTTACCGCAACGTAGAGCGAATGAACTCGGACAAAAATTTAACCCTAGTTATTGCTAACTACGCAGGTGGACAACTGAGTGTGAGTGGACAACATGTAACTTTAAATTAGACTTATGGGATTTACGGAAGCCGTTGACGAAGTTGGAGGAGACTATTATGATAGTCTCCATTACAACGATGTGGAATAGGATAGATTTAGGTTTTCCAATTGGCTTAGATGAGGAAATCACTGAGTTTATCAGCCACGCTTGTGTGCAGTTAGAGTCAGGGCATGATATTGTGCTATATTGAGTCAACCCTCAACAGTCGTATAACTTTATTGAGCAACTTACTTATGAGAAAACGAATAACCTTTGATTGGATATAAGGGCTATGCATAAAATATTCGGAGAATTTAAAGAAAATCTATCGAATGAACATGAGTTTTTAATTCTTGGCTTCTCACCGAGTTCCATTCCCATTCAGCAACGCTGGCGCAATAATGGTTTGTCCGCTGATTTTGTCGCTGATTACTTGACTACATTTTTTCCCGCTATTGACGAAGATCCAGATCCTGAGGGAAAGCGGATTGAAATAAAAGGAGCGGTGAGTTATGTCGCGAATGAGTTACTGGAAAACGCGATGAAGTTCAATGACGATAGTTCATCCTATCCGATTAAATTTGGTCTACATATTTTAGAGGTTGCGGCAGAGATAACATTAGTTTTATTGGCAACAAATAGTATTTCTCATCAATCTATGTATAAGTTCCAATCCTTCATTCAAGAATTACTTGGCTCTGATCTGGATGAACTCTATATCCGTCAACTCGAAAAAAGTGCTGAAGATGAAAGCGGAGGCAGCTCTGGGCTGGGGCTATTAACCATGAAAAATGATTATTTTGCCAAATTAGGTTGGAAATTTGAAACCGTTCAAAAAGAACCAGAGGTGGTTACGGTAACAACTATGGTGCAACTTCAGGTATAGAGACTAAACCTTCAAAACATAAGATTTTTGATTCGTCATTTTAGGAGCTAATGTATTCATGGACAAGCAAGCAGTTCAGGGTGAAAATTACCAAGTAATCGGGGAGCCAGAAACAGCAACCGTATATTTTCAAGGGTCACTGCGACTGGGTGGAATGAAGGAGTACCAACCAATTGTAGACATCCTCGATCAAATGATTCAGCAAGATCCTGCCCTGATTACGTTAAATCTGCGAGAGCTAGAATTCCTCAATAGTTCAGGAATTAGTATGTTGTCGAAATTTGTTCTGAATGTACGCAAAAAGAAGACGATCCAGATTGAAATTAAAGGTTCGGACAAAATCCCTTGGCAAGGGAAATCGTTAAAGAATTTACAGCGATTAATGCCAGGGTTAAAGTTGGAATTGGAGTAATTAATAGCCCTGATTTCCAGCATAGCTAGACTGTCGCTCCCTGTTTCTTGAGAACGCACCGCACTCATCTCAATCTCATCCTCTGGACTACTCACAGTGTTAGAAATTTGTAGCATAATTAAATAATTGCCTAGGGATGAGTCGTACCAGTATTGAAGCAAATTATACCCGGGTTTGCCTTTACTGAGTATCGTCCAGCAGAGTGAGTTGTTAGCCAAACAAGCCGATGGATCGATTAAATTTCAAGGTACTCCAGCAATTCTGGACGATCGCAAAGTCTTATTGGTTAGGGGATGAGAAATGGCTTGCCAGAGGGTTACTCCTGAGTGTGGTGCTGTTTCTGCTAGCCTATACGGGATTGAGTGTTTTACTCAATAACAAACGAGGGGTACTCATCTCAGCCCTTTCTGCCCAGGATGAAGCCCGTTTCTGGCAAACGGTGATCATTTTTATCGGTGTGCTGGCGATTTATGCACCTCTATTGGCGGGCTATACCTATCTACGCGATCGCCTCAGCCTGCAATGGCGCAAATGGCTCACCCATCGATTCGTGGATAACTATTTTCGCGATCGCGCCTATTACAACCTGCATATCGGTACAACCGAGATTGATAACCCAGATCAACGGATTGCTGAGGATGTCAGGAGTTTTACCCAGGAGTCTCTCACCTTTTTGCTGGTGTTGGTGGAGTCGGTGCTGTCGGTGATTGCGTTCAGCAGTGTACTCTGGGGTATTTCTAAACCTTTGGTGTTTTTTCTGGTGCTGTATGCTCTAATCGGAACGCTGGTGACGACGTTCGTATTTGGTAAGCCCCTGGTGCGACTTAACTTTGAACAACTCAAGCGGGAAGCGAATCTCCGGTTTAGCTTAGTACGAATTCGGGAAAATGCCGAAGCGATCGCCTTTTACCAGGGGGAGGAGCAGGAGTCGAATCAGGTGAAGCAGCGATTTTTTGATGTGTTTGAGAATGTCAAACGGCTGCTGGTTTGGGAGTTTAATTTAAATATTCTCACCAATGCCTATGAGTTCATCCCCTTCATCCTACCTGCCCTAGTGGTTGCACCAGCGATTTTTGCCGGAGAAATGGAGGTGGGTAAAGTGTCTGAGGCGCAGGGAGCTTTTATTCGTGTCTTCTTCTCACTCAATGTTGTGGTTGCCCGTTTCCAGCAATTAACCACCTTTGGCGCTGGCATTAATCGTCTCTACACCTTTGCCGAGTTTTTAGAGCAGACAGAGGCAAAACAGGCATCGGAGGTTTCCCAGCCCCAGATTCAGACGGTTGAGGCAGAGCATCTAGCAGTGGAACACCTGAGTCTGCAAACGCCCAATTATCAGCAGACGTTGGTAGAAGACTTATCAATCGAGTTACCTGCTGGAGAGGGACTTTTGGTAATGGGACCGAGTGGTTGTGGCAAGAGTTCCCTGCTAAGAGCGATCGCGGGGTTATGGGATTCTGGTACAGGTACAATTATTCGTCCGGAACTCAACCAGATTCTATTTTTGCCCCAGCGTCCTTACATGGTGCTAGGTACTCTGCGCGATCAATTACTTTATCCTAACACCCACCTTGAGGTTGAGGAGCAACAGTTGAAACAAGTTTTAGAGCAGGTGAATTTAGCGGGTTTAGCTGAACGGTTTGGCGGGTTTGATGCCCAACAGGATTGGGCAGATGTCCTTTCCTTGGGCGAACAACAACGGCTGACGTTTGCCCGGTTGCTGCTGAACCAACCCCAGTACGCGATTCTGGACGAAGCAACCAGTGCCTTAGATCTGGGGAATGAGGAACGGTTATATCACCATTTGCAGGCGAAAGGGACGACGTTTTTGAGTGTGGGGCATCGCTCGACGTTGACAAATTACCATCAGTCTTTGCTGGAACTTTATCTGGACAAAACCTGGCAGATCAAAGAATCGTTGGCTGGAGTTAAAGACTAATCGGAGTTGTTTTAACGTTTATGGAACAGTTGGTAATTCCCATCTCAGAGTCAGCCTGTTTTCCAGAGATATGATGCCAGATATCCAGTCTGTGAATTTAGTGATTGGACAAAAAACTGCATATCTTAAGTGTCACAAAAAAGATAAAACCCTTACAAATAACGAATAACAAAGGACAAAGGACAAAGGACAAAGGACGACACCCGCCGTTAAGTTTAATTGTGTCCACCTAATTCAACATTCCTCCCCCCGCAGATAGATGAAAGCTATTCCTACTTCTCCCTTACAGTAGAACAATAGTGAATACTTGGATAAACCTATGACTTTGATTGCTGGAAAACCTGCTTCATTTTGGATTGATTCAACGCCAACGTCTACATTTTCTCCTTTTATCAACAACCTGGTTGTCGATGTAGCGATTGTTGGTGCCGGAATCGCGGGACTGACCGCTGCGACTCTGTTAAAGCGTGCGGGTAAAACCGTTGCGGTGATTGAGTCGAAACGAGTTGCCACGGGAGTGAGTGGTCATACAACGGCAAAGATAACATCGCTGCACAAGTTAATCTATGCCGATCTTATTCAGCAATTGGGAGAAGACAAAGCCCGTCTTTATGGAGAGTCCAATCAGGCGGCAATTGAGCAGGTGGCTCAACTGGTTAAAGAGGAGCAGATTGATTGTGATTTTAGCCGTCAAAGTGCCTACACCTTTGCCAATTCTCCAGAACAGTTGAGTCAAATTGAAGCTGAAGTAGAAGCGGCGATCAAATTAGGACTTCCTGCCTCTTTTGTCAAAGAGACATCACTCCCCTTTCCCATTGCCGGAGCGGTTAAATTTGAAAATCAAGCCCAGTTTCACGCCCGGAAATATTTGCTGCATCTAGCGAAAGCGATTCCGGGTAATGGCAGCTATTTGTTTGATGATACGCGAGTAGAAACCGTTGATGAAGATAGCCCTTGTCAAGTTCAAACAACCCGGGGGGTACTCAAAGCCAAAGATGTAATTGTCACCACAAATGTACCCATTCTGGATCAAGGGCTGTTTTTTGCTAAAACCTATCCGAAACGTTCTTATATTGTCGCCGCTTCGATTGATCCAGCCAAAGCACCGGATGGGATGTTTATTAGCGTCGGTGAACATTATCGATCGCTGCGGACAACGCCCTACAATGACGGTGTACTCTTACTGATTGGTGGTGAAAGTCATAAAACGGGTACAGTTACCCAGACAGAGGAACGATATCTGCGCTTAGAAGACTATGGTCGCACCCAGTTTGGCATCGATAAGTTCGAGTATCGCTGGTCAACCCAGGATATGGTATCCTTCGACAAGTTACCCTACATTGGTAAATTAACCCCAGTTAACAATCATATTTATGTCGCCACGGGATTTAGTCTCTGGGGTATGACTAAGAGTACCCTGTCGGGGATGATTCTATCTGACTTGATTTTAGGACGATCCAATCCCTGGGCGGATCTGTATGACGCCACTCGCGCCACTCCGTTTATCTCGGAAACCTCGATTAAAGAGAATCTGGACGTGGGTAAGCATTGGATTGGCGATCGCTTGAAGGGGTTAGATGAGTCCTCTTTCGCTGATGTTAGCAAAGGGGAAGGGAAACTGCTCACCATTGATGGAAACAAAGTCGCCGCGTATCGAGATGAAAAGGGTTCAATTCATGCGGTTTCCGCCGTTTGTCCTCACTTAGGCTGTATCGTCGATTGGAATAGCGCTGAGAAGAGTTGGGATTGTCCCTGTCATGGTTCCCGCTTTAGTTGTGATGGACAAATTCTCCAAGCACCAGCGGTTAAGGAGATGGAACGGATTAAATAATGGTGCGTAGTGGGAGCATCTTGCTCCCCTTAGTTAATCTGAGTTTCTATCTGTGCGATCGCGTCTTCTGGGGAAGCATCACCTTTAATCACAGACGTAATTCCGGGTAAATAGTCATCCATCATCATCACATTGGTATAAACTAAGCGTTTGATCAGCGCAAATGTGAGGGTTGAACCTTCGACATCAATACTGGTTTTGTAGCGGATTTCTCCGTCGGTAAAATCTAATTCAAAATTACCAATAATCATCCCATAATTGGCGCGGGCGATAAATTCTCCTAAAGCCCGACGCTTAGGTTTTGGGACTTGGACAGGGCAAATCGAATAAAAGACAAACTGCGATTGTTCAACCCTGGTTCTAGCGTAGCACGTCCATTTCCCATTTTTCCCTTGAAATAGCATCCGCAACGTTGGCTCACCTTGAACCTTGGCAAAAGACCAATCATCGTCTGTGAAGAATTTGATAACGATATCAAAAATTGAGGGTTCGGAATACTCTTTATCGTTATCCTCAATTTGACTCGCATCAGCCAATTGTTCAAAAGCATTGACCAGTTCTTCAAGAATCGGAGTAATGGTTTCTTCGGTGACAGAGGATAAACTGGTATCCACCCATTCTTCAAATCCTTTTACTACTTCGTCAAGGGCTTGAGAAATGGCTTCAGTTCCCATTGTTGACAGATTAGCGTCAGTCCAATCTTTGAAAAAGTTGAAGATAGCCTCATTAATTTTTTCACTATCAATAGTATCAGCATTCATTACCGAGGGAGGAAGATAATCCCAGAAGGTGCGATAGCCTGTTTCGACGGGTTCTCGTTGTTGTTTGACTTGTAAGGCTAACCAGCTTTCAGTAGAAAGCAAGGGGTGATTTGGTTGTTCTTGACTTAGGCTTTTGAGGTAGGTTAGTGGATCATCAAGGTGGGGGGTGAGGTGTGGGAGTAAATCAGGTTTTAAAGTAGCAGTAATTTCAATATTGGGTTCGCTTAAAAATTCTCCGTGTGAAAGGGTGCCGCGCAGTTCTGGTTTAAGGTTGAATAATGCCTCACTGTCAATGTGCTGGTAGAGTTTGGGGGTAACACAGAAGGTTAGATGAGGTGAAATTAACGTGTCGTTTTGTTGGGTAAAGGTGAGAGTTTCTGCGTAGATAGTTAGGACTAATTGGGAGGGGGTTTGTAGGGTGATTTCGGTGTCCATTAGATAAGTTTCCGTGTAAATAGTCATAGCATTTTCTATAAACGTCAGAATCTTATTAATCACATTATTAACCTGTTTAATAGTACCCCTCAGCCCCATCATCATGCAGGCTAAAAAACTAATTACTACCGACAGAGTTGCCCAAAGGATTATAAATTTATAGCAACCGTCTTTTTCGGCTAACCATTGCCTTTTTAGCTGAAGAATATCTACTACAAAGTCTATGAGAACATTACCCCAATTAACTCAATCGCTCTGGAGCAGTCCTTTCATCCCAGGTAGTTGTTCCACCTAATAGATGAACAAGGTCTGAAATCCAATTAGCAAGTGGCGTGTCATCAACAAAGAATTTCTCCCCAAAAACTCCTATGTTCAGGATTAGTTGTAACGGATTACCTACTCTTTGACGAACAGACAAATCACTTGAAGTTTTTTCCTGATACTTACCTAGTTGCATAAATGCTTCATGAATATTAGTAAATATGTATTTTGGTACATGGGGAACCTGGGAATGTAGTTCATCGACAAATAAAATATTCTCTCCCAGTTCCCCGACTCTATCTAATATTTTTTTTGCTTTTGCTAGAGACTCGAAATCATAGAAATCGGCAACTACTACACATTTAATTGGAAAATGTAATGGTTCACCTTTCCAACTATTGTCACGGGCAAAAGTGCGTATTAGATCAGTATCTTTAACCTCCAGATTAATAGGTTTTAAGAGCTTTAACTTAATCTCAGATGTATCTGACCATATATCCTCCCAATCGTCGCTAGGTGGGTAATCCATCAAATAATCTGTAAGGAAATAGTCTATACTCCACCGAGTAAAGGAAGCTTCCGGAATTCCCAAATCTTTTAGCATTGTTGCCATCATTTCTTTGGTTCCTTTGTTGATGCGTTGTATTTGTATACTTGTCGCGAAGAAAGATAATTCGTTTATCTTTTCATCCAAGGAAACGCTCCAAAGTATAAAGTTTTCCATATTACCTCTCTAAATCTGGTGGATTATCATTAGGGCCACGGAAATTTTTTCCTACTTTACGGATGTATATTCCTTGATTGTCGGATTCATTGCATGAGCTGCACCATATCTTCAAGTGGTTGGGATCGTCATACCACTTGTTCCTTTCTTCCTGTGTCATGTCGTGACCTCCTCCTTGCTTATTCCAATGTTCAACAACTGCTTCTGTATGAGCTACTTCTGCCTCTTGCTCTGTGACAAGAGGTTTATGATTAGGTCCTTTATGACCTGTATTTTGACAATGATACAATTTTTCTCCTGTTGGGGTCTGCTGTCCAGAATCAGCCTGTTTCAGCACGTCAGCTTTTGAGGTAAATTTCTTCTTGTAAAACTTATCGCGTATTTTAATCCCAGGACGTATTTCCCACGTATCGGGATTCACTACATATATAGAACCGTGTTTCCCCTCTTGGGGAGTGTAAGAGGGGGCTTTGTCCTTATCAAAAGTATATTGATCCCGCTTTCCAGGAATAAGATAACAGCCAGAAATATCTGTGTTTTCTGTCCATTTTTTTGTCTGTCTCTGAGCTGTCCGCCGATTTACTTTCAGTAGATCAGCAAGCTGTTGGGTTGAAAAGCTATTTTTGCCAAAGGCTGTCTTGGCTCTGCTTAGGTCTTCATCCTCACTACCTTCTGCTTTGTCTCCTCCAGTTATTTTATTCCGAGCAATAACATAGTCATAATTCCAAGTTTTGCCTCCATCAATTACCGTAATTGATTGAAAAATCGGATGGTTTCTCTTTGTGGTTGATGCTACTTCTTGAGCATCTTGTTTTGTGATTTTGCCTTCTTGCCTATGCTGACCATCTGCGGTATCAATTGCTTTTATTCCTTCCTTAACCTTACGGTCATGTTCAGAATCTGCATCTGACGTATTCGTCCCTTTACCCTTACCCAGCAAACTCTTACCCTTCTCAACAATAAAATTCGCCACCTTATGCATCGCATTTTCTATGGGAGCCTGAATCTTCTTAATAACATTCTTAATCTGCTCACTAATCCCACCTAAGCCAATCAATCGCGCCAGGAAACTAATCACAACGGGAAGCGTGCGTCCCATCGTCTGTTCCACATAATTCGCCGCCGCCTTAATATTCCCGCCAGCTATACTTCCAATTGATGAGAATACTGCTTCTGCTAACGCTGCAATCTGCTGACCCCGTTCAATAAAGAACATGACGGTATTGTAAATCGCCGTTACCGCCTGAATCACTGCACCCGCCGGATTGAACATCGAGATGAGCTTAGTAATCGCCGCCGTGATAATACTGTTCTGTACCCAACTGCGGATACCGCCAATCACCATGTCTTTCAGGTTGCCGACAAATTCGGTTATCTTCTGCCAAGCTGCACCTAAGCCATCAGTTGCAATAGTTTTCAGGAAAGTAAATAGTTTCTCAAGCTTCTTAACTTTTGGCTCACCAATCAGCTTAACTAACATCCCCCGGAGTCGCTGATAGGTTAAGCCCAACACTTGCATGACTAGGGAGAAAATCCCCTTGAGATTAAACTGAGCTGGAAGCGTCAACCCAGCACCCGCCAAGGCACCAAACAACCAACCCACTAACCCTTTCTTCAGGTGACTTAAGATATTACCAGAAAACTGTTGGAAGCCACCACGAACTGCCCCAACCAGATTACCAATAAATTTAACTGGGTCGTTAATAATCGTACTGAACACACCCCCAGCACGGCGGATAATCGCCATCACTTTTGCACCGCCAGCACCCATCACCCCTTCAAAGACGAATTCCATCACTTTCTTACCCGCAGCGATGGCAAAATTCTTGATTCGCCCAATGGGTTCAGTAAAGACGTTTTTAATCTTGGCAAAGGCTGAACTGGGACTCACTAAATCTCTGAGTCCCAAAGAATCCCAAGCTTTCTTGAACAATCCTTTAATTGTTGCCCAGGTTAGATTGAGTTTAGCGATTTGTTGCGTAAACCAGGTATAAGCTTTGTCAATTGCCCCAGATTTTTGTAAATTGGCAAAAAATTCTTTACCTTTGGGGACAAGGCTGAGGACACCTTGAATCAAGTTCGTCGCATTGCGCTCTACTGGCGTCCCCTTAATTGGGTCTTTACCCACAACTACTTTGAGTAGAGGATAGCCAGGAATACTGCTAGCTAGATTCGCCACAGGACTCAGAACTGCACTTTTAGCTTCTGCTAGTGAGGTCGGTATACTAGGTAGACTCCACCGTTGAATACGAGGACTGGTGGAACTTACAGCCAATGATGTGTAAGCTTTTGCCTGAATCGGTTGTGCTTCTGTCTCCGCTTCGGTTATTTCTGGCTTAAAAGACTGTTCCTTATTAAGACTTGCTTGAGCAGTAGAATCAGGGACTGTTTTCGCCGCCAGGGTTTCTGTGAGTTGGACTGGCTTATTCCGGCTTACTTCTCCTTGATGAACCGGAAGTTCCTTGGCTTGCAGTGTTTCCTGTTCCTCTTCTTCTTGAACGTGTCGCTGCACCTGTTTATTCAGGCGCATGGCTGCACCCTGCTGTATTGTGTGGGTTAACTCATGTGCGGTTAACTCATCAACATTGGGAGATTTCCCCCCACCATAGTAAATATTACTACCATGGGCAAATGCCTGCGCTCCCAACTCCTTATTCATCTGCACGGCTGTGGAGTCGGTATGCACGCGCACGGGACTAAAATCAGCGCCGAAACGAGGCTCCATGAAACTACGCACATTCTCTGGTAAAGGATTCCCTCCACCCTGAGAACTAGCGAGACGATTTTCTATACTGGGACTGGCTTGGCTGGTATCTGAGGCGGAGCGTTGGACTAAGGAACTAATCGATTTAGCCAGAGGGGGTTTATCGGCTTCGGTTTGGCGCCCAACAGACTGGGATAGAGTAGAGTCTGGCATTGCCATGACTTTCGCCGCCATGGTATCTGCTTCTTGTTCGTATTTATCCCCTGGCTCACCAATGGTTAGTTTAGTCTGAACAGATTCGTCTTTTTCCTCTCGTTCCTCTTGTTTTTCACATTCACTACATTTTGCCTGAATTGCTCCATCAAACTGTACTAGCTTTTGAGGACGTTTCTGTTCCTTGTTGTTTTTGAATTGAAGATTCGACAGAGTGCTATCTGAACCGGAAGCCGTATTATCCTCTGGGTTATCGGGTGGAGAACTGGCAAGTTGCTGATTATGAAGCGATTCGGGTTGTGTTTCTTCCGGTTCTTCTATTTGACTTTCGCCAGAACTATCCTGACGTTGGACAGAATAATCCTGAGCCAATTGTTGAGCCTTAAACTGATTCAACCCATTCAATACAGAATTAGCTCTTTGTCCTATCTGGGGTTGATACTGATGCTCTAATCCGCTTGTGGAAAGCGTCCTCTGCACTGGAGATGGCGGTGAACCTGGAGTATTAACCGGAACCTTGAGCCAGTTGGAACTCAAACGGGATGCTTTTTCCTTTTGAGCCTGTAAATCCGGCTTTTGAGATTGTGGGTGTGTACTTTCTGCTTCAGATTGCTGATTAGGAGTGACATCTTCTTCCTTTTCCTCTGTGTTAGGAGACTCTGGATTGGGTGATGCGGAGGTGGACAGTTCCTTTGGCTGAACTGTCTCCTCTTCCTCTTCGGAAGTTGTTTCAATCTCTGGTTCTTCTGGCTGCTTGCTGTTACTGTCTAATTCTTCACTGGCTGGTTGTTTCTGAACAGGTTGCGGGGGTGGGGTTTGGGGTACATTGACCGGGACATTAAGACCGTTATAGCCGACAAAGGCTGACTGTTCTAGTTTCTGTTGCAAAAACGCCTTTTGTTCTTCAGGCGACCTTTTCACCACAGGTTTCTGCGGCTTGGGGACTTTGAAACGGCGTCGCTGCAACGGATTCGGTCCGGACTTCCGACTCAAGGGTGAGAAATTTTTTTTGCGGATGGGTTCTCGAAAAGACATTGCCAGACGCTCCCCCAATTATTGCTGGTCTTTTGAGTGCCTCCCTATCCCGCCAATAGCCTGTGTGGGATTGTTGGAAGAAAATATCATTAATCATACCTCCAAGGAGAGAAAGACACCAGAACCATCTCACGAAACTTAACATACTTGCGATCGCCTGTGTCGGTTTATAGAGTAACTTGGGGAAGCTTGATATTAAGCCTCTGGCTCAATTCCAGCCGCTCTTAACTGCGCTATCAAAGCTTGAACACGTTGTTGTTCTTGTTCTGCGCGTTGTCGCTCCTGCTCCACTAATTCTACTCCCCAGGGTAACAGTTGCCCAGATTCATCCCACCACCGCAACCAATACCCCTGGCGGTTTCCCTTCCTTCCTTCCCACACCCCTAAAAATAAACCGAGTGCCTCTATCCAGTAGCGATTCTCCTGGGGTTGTTGTAAGATATAGCGCCCAGAATCGCTGAGCTGATAAACTTCCAGCACCCCTTGTTGGGGTTCAAAAATTGCATAATGGGGGACTCGTAACACTTGCTCATAAAAATACCATTTTCCCGGAGGATAGGTGGGTTTGATGGAATATTCACCGCCTTCTGTATCTGAGAGAAACTCCATCACAATCCCTGGACTATCTCCTTGCAGGTGAGGCGTATAACTACGACGCACGTTTTCTGGCGATACCTGAATCCGAGGGACATACATCCAATCAGGAGCTTTTACCACAATCTTGCCATCTAACCGGGCGCAAACACCGTAATTCGTGGCAACAAGCATCGTTTCTCGCAATCGCCCTGTTACTTCTAAACTATCGCTCAATGCGGCAGCTAATGTTGGCTGATCAATATTATCCACTGGCTCATCGGGTAAGGGGAAATCATCCGGTAGCTTCTCCCAGGTAATTTTAGGCTTGCTGGTTACCGTTGTCATCGTGTAGTATCTCCCTATCCATAAGCTCTATTGTATAGCGCTTATGGATAGGGAATAGGCAATAGTGAAGATAAAAGCTTACCTGACAAGGGATTGACCCTTCGACTTACCTCGACTTACTTCGGCTTCTCTCAGTAACACGCTCGGTACAAGTCGCTCAGGGTCAAAGCGATTTGAATTTTTCTTTTATGTCCTAACTAGAGTGCGTAGTGCTATAGAGAAGTAATGAGCGCGATCGCAGAACTTGATACACTAAGAAAGCAGTGGATAGCGTGGTTCTATCTCAGACAACGATCAAGGAATGACTGGGAATGGCAGAGGATTTTTCAGTTGATCAGCTTTTGGACAAAATGAGCGACGCCTACGAAGACGCCGGAAAGGACACCGGACAATGTAATGTATTGGTCATTGGCAAAACGGGTGTGGGTAAAAGTACACTGATTAATGCGATTTTCCAATCTCGTCTGGCAGAAACGGGGGTTGGTTATCCAGTGACCCAAACCATCCGACGCTACCGCAAAAAAGGCTGTCCGATAACCGTTTATGATACCCCTGGACTGGAACTCAATCCCGAACAGATTCAACAGGTGCGCTTAGATGTGGCGGAACTCATCGACACGCAACGGTTACAAGCCGCCCAAGAGCATATTCATGTGATTTGGTACTGTTTAGAACATGAGGCGGGACGATTTGATGAAGTCGAGGAAGCATGGCTGAAGACCCTTAACTTGCAAGATGTACCAATTATTTTAGTCTTAACCCAAACGTTAACCCGAAAGCGCAGCGAGTTTCAAGTCTTTTTAGATAGTAAAAATTTACCCGTTTCTCAGATTGTTGCGGTTCTTGCTCAACCTAAACCCATTGATGATGAGTATACGATTAAAGCCCATGGTTTAGACCATCTGGTCGAAGTAACGGCTAATCTTCTGTCTACCGAAGCACGCAAGGCATTTCTGAGAGAACAGAGTCGCAATATTACCTTAAAAGCTGGGGAAGCATTTAAATATGTGACGGGATATGTGGCGGGTTCTGCATTAGTCGGTGCGTCTCCGATTCCTTTTTCTGATGCACCGATATTAGTTACCATGCAAACCGTGATGCTGGCAAATATCACGGCTATCTTTGGCTTACCCTTTGATCGCGCCTTTACCAGCACCGTAATCTCGGCGATTGTCGGCGTGGGCGGCGTGGCAACCGTTGGTCGAGCGATCGCGGCGAACTTACTTAAAATGATACCGGGTGCTGGGACAATTGTGGGCGGTGCAATTTCCGCTTCTACCGCCGCCGCCTTAACCTTGGCGCTAGGTTTGGCGTATATCGAGTCTCTCAAATATTACCTTAAACGCAAACTGGAGGGACATGAGATTCCTCTCTCGGAACTGGCAAAAATCATTCTGGAACAATATAAATTCTATGCCAGAACAGGTCAAAAAACCCTGAAAGATGAACCCCTCACACCTCCTCGCCAAATCAATATTGAATAAGTAGGGTCTGCTGCACAAAGCCGAAACCCTTTGCTATCAAGACTTTGAGTAACATTGACATTAGCTCATCTCCCCAAGACTTATTCAGCAAGCCCTACCTAGTTATCAAAAGAACGGCGTGCGGCGTCTAAAAGTAACCGTTGTTCAGCCCGAGCGATCGCGTGATAAGTTGTTTCCACATCACTGACATCCACAGAAATCGATTGAATCCCCCATTCCACCAAGGATTCAACCAATTCCGGATACTGGGCTGGGGCTTGACCACAGATGGCACAAGGAATCCCCGCCCCCTTTGCCATATCGATCAATTGCTTAATTGCTCTCATGACGGCGGGATGACGTCCATCGAGTCGGGAACCCAACTCCCCCAAATTGCGATCGGCGGCTAATAATAATTGCGTCAAATCATTTGTACCAATCGAGATTCCCTGCACCCCCGCTTTCACATAATCCGGCAATAAAAACAGTACCGATGGCACTTCTGCCATAATCCACAGTTGAAACTGAGGATTATCCATTAATCCCGCTTGTTCCACCCGACGACGACAAAAGGCAAACTCTTCAACGGTTCGCACAAACGGCAACATGAGTTGAACATTACTATATCCCTGAGCATAAAGTTGATTTAATGCCGCCAGTTCCAAATCAAAACTCGTCGGATCATGTAAATAGCGATACGTTCCCCGTCGCCCTAACATCGCATTCACGACGGGAAATGTCGAACCCGTTACATCCGACGTATCCCCATGGATCAATTCCGCTTCACCCCAATCCAAAGAGCGATAAAATACAGGTCGTGGCATCAACGCCGCCGCAAACTGCATCATCAATTGAGAAAGGCGGGTGACTAACTCCTGTTTCCGCCCTTGTCGCAACCATTCCTGAGGGGGTTGATTATCCAATACGTCCAAAATCATCAATTCTGATCGCAATAAACCAATCCCATCAATCGGTAAATCCCGAATTCGTTCCAGAGATTGGGTTTGGCTGAGATTCACCAACAATTGAGTGGCAATAGGAAATCGGTTATATTCTCTGTGCGATCGCGTTTCTCGGTTCTCAACGGCGACATCTACAGCTTCTCCAGCCTCTTCTTTGGCATCCCTGGCTAAACGTTGAATTTCGCCGCGATTGCCATCTACCAACAGCACCTCCCCCGTTTGTACCAATTGGGTAATCCCCGCGACATTAACCACCGCCGGAATCCCTAATTCCCGCGCCACAATTGCCGCATGAGACGTCATTCCCCCCTGTTCCGTCACCACAGCTGCGGCTTGCCTTAACATCGGCAGCCAATCGGGAGCGATTGTTTGCGTCACTAAAATCCGATCTGGGGGGATCGCTTGCCAATCCTGTTCCTCCCCCATCATCACCTGTGCCACCGCTTTTACCTGTCCCGACGCCGCCGGTAATCCTCGCAGTGGCTGAGGTTGGGATGGGAAGGATGGAGAAGAAGAAGTGGACTGAGGGCGAAATTGAGTCACGTATAGCTGAGGTTCTGGAGTGTTGGGAATTTTACAAAGAGTCCAGTCAAAAGAAAAGGGGGGATTGAGTTGGGTTTGCAGTTTTGCGGATAACGCCATAATCTGTTGCCAAGCGTTATCATCCAACACAGGCTGCTGTTGTTCTACCGGGTGGAGGGGATAAGCTTGCACGACATTTCCTGTCGGTTCTGGGTTAAGTCGATAGGCGAGGGTTTTATTTCCCCGTTGATTGAGCAAAATGTGATGGGTAGGAATCGCGATTTGATAGGTATCCGGTAATACTTTACCCTGAGTAATCGCCATACCGAGTCCCCAGGTGGCTTGGATCTGCCAGACATCAGATTGCGCTTGGATGACGCCAGACGCGACAGTTTCATAGGTTGGTTGTACCAGAACCGCTAACTTAATCTGATCCAGTCCAATGCCGACACGTTGCCAGTAAAATAGGCTTTTGGCGCGAAACAGTTCTGCCCACACCTGTTTTACGGTATGGATTAGAGCATCTGGCTGTTGGCGGCAATAATGAGATGCCAACAGTTCTGGAATTGGCGCAGATTCTAGCCAGTCTTCGCGGTGAACTGGATCAGTGGAGATCGCCATCCGCGATCGCACCTCAGGAAATGACAGGGATGGCTGTAAAATCAGGGCGGGGGTGTCTAGAGTTGTAGCCGCATCCAGAATCGGCACTTGCCAACCTTCTGGTACAGTGGCAGAGGTAATCACTTGGCGAATATGTTGAGCAACCTGTTGTAACTGACGGGGATTATCAACATTCACGTATAACGAGGACTGCGGTAAATCGGCTAACAATGGTTCAGATTGACTTAAATCAGCGATGACTTGCCAAAACGCGATCGCTGGAATCACAAAGCCAGGAAGAACTGGATACCCTTGTTGTCCAAGTTGACTTAAGCCAAAGGCTTTTTCTCCCACCAGGGAACGTTGTGATGGTTGAATCTGATCCAGCCAGTAGAGATTGTCCACAATTTGCGTTGGAATGCCACTCGCGGTTAAGTGATCTAGAATAACGGAAACTGGAGTGAGCAACAGTGTTGAGTAAACC
>CAZNNK010000035.1:0-16348 GCA_964574085.1 uncultured Coleofasciculus sp. | reverse complement strand
CTTTGACCCTATCTGTGACAAGAAGAAATGGGCTAAAAGCAGGATGGCTCAACACAACAGAAAAGCTTGTCACCCCGTGAGGTATTTATCTTTAATAATCATTCCTGCTGATTCTGATGCACCAATAACGCCACCGGAAAATCATGGAGAACATCGCGCACCCACAGAGTACCATCCGCCTGAATGTCCTGTCCCGTCATCACATCCCGCCACACAGACGACGCACTCGAGGGTAAAGAAATCCGGGTTTCTTGCCAAACTTGTTCACCAATTGGATATTCGTCTGGCTTCACTAAACCCGTTAACAGCCGAGGGACAATAACAATCACGGTTGTATGATCCCAGGCTCGGGCAAACGTAACCACATGATCCTTCAAACTACCAATAACGCTCAGTTTCTGGTAATCGCCCCGTTGGAATAACTCTAAATACTCGCGCCGTGTTTTTAGGGCTTGATAGATGACAAATAACTTAATTCGACCGTCTTCAGGAGTCTGACACAGTTCCTGAACTAAACCCAGCTTATCTGTTTCACAGCGCTGCTTCAAGTCTTGAACGAACGCCAGCCGCTGTTCAAAATCCACCGGACGACGATTATCGGGATCAACTAAACTTAAATCCCACAGTTCCGTTCCCTGGTAAAAATCAGGAACACCCGGAGAAGTCAATTTCAACAAGGCTTGGGAGAGACTATTAAAAATGCCGTAATGTTGAATTTTGCGTTGAAAGGGTAGAAACGCTTCTAAAAAGGGATTGTCAGGGATATCTTTGAGTAAGCGTTCTGCAAACCGAATAAACCCTTCTTCATAGTTAGTATCGGGTCTCAACCAAGCGGTATGAACTTTTGCCTCTCGGATTGCCTTGATAATATAGTCTTTGATCCGCTGCACATAAGTAGGAAACTCCGCTTCATCAAAGGGAAAAGTTCCTAGCAAGGTTTGGTAAAGGAAATATTCGTCATTGGGATCAGGAATATCTAACCCATCAATACAATCCTTATGCACCGCATTGATTTCCTGCCATTTCCTTAACATACTATCCCACTCGCCGGGAATTTCGGAAAGGACGTTAATTCTTGCTCTCACATCTTCACCCCGTTTGGTATCATGGGTAGCTGTTGTATTCATTGTATGGGGCCAATAGGCGATGCGATGTTGGTTAAAGTCATGAAAGTCGTCTAAGGAAACGCCAAATTCACCGGGATTCCCGCCCACTTCATTGAGAGAGATGAGACGGTTATAAATATAGAACGCCGTATCTTCTACCCCCTTGGCTGTCAGCGGTCCGGTAAACTGTTGTAGCCGCATGACAAAGTAACGCCATTGTTCGGCTTCTTCGGGATTGAGTGACTCATCAACTTCCAGTAATAAAAACTTCTCAATAAACGTCAGTTCGTTAAAGAAAATTGGCGTATTTTCTTTGGCTTGACTAATGACAGACTCAATACAATCTCGATCCGCTTTACTCAAGCCTTCTGGACTAATGTAGGTGCGGTATACGGGAAACAGCGCCATAATTTCGACCAAAGCGGCTTTCAGCGCATAAATCGTAAAGTCACTGGCGTATCGGTATCGACCAGAAATTCGCTTGAGTAAATTGGCTAAGTTATCAATATCTCCAGTCAAATGCTTGGCGATAATCAATCGCTTTTTCTCTTCTATGATGGCTTGATAGGATATGGAATTCCCGATAAAGCGATAGTAAACGCTGTCAAACTTGGGCTGAGTCTGCTGATGGCAGAAAATGCCATTGACTTTGTTCAAGAAATCATACCCACTCGTCCCTTGCACGGGCCAGGTTAGCGGCAAATCTTCATGCTCTTCCAAGATTTTCTCAACCACAATGTAAGCATCGGATGCATGATCTCGCAAGCGATTTAAATATTGAGCCGGATCATAAAGTCCATCGATATGATCGATTCTGATACCGCTAAATTTCTGTTCTTCAATCAGCTTTAATATCAACGCATGATTGTGATTAAACACCCGCTCATCTTCGATGCGAACAGAAATCAGATCATTGACTGTGAAAAATCGCCGATAATTCAGTTCTTCATTCCCCACCTTCCAGTACGCAAGGCGGAAAAACTGCTCAGCTAATAATTTCTCTAATAAGTCAAAGCTTTCGGGTTTTCCGGGTTCCCCATTAAAGATTTGAATATTTTCGTCGATGAACTCTCTGATCTCGACACTATCATTCCAGAGTTCCCACAACATGTTCTTGATGAAGCCAATCTGGTCATAGCGTTCCGTTCCTTCTTCGCCAGAGGGAATGTATTTTAACGCATAGAGAGCGCCCAAAAACTTGACAAAATCGGGATGATTTCTGCCTAATATCCGCCGGATGCGTGCCAAATCGTAGGTTAAGACATTGGAGTAGGATTCGATGCGAATGGGGAACTGTAGGTCATAGTAATTAATCGTAAAACCGTCTTGGTTATACTGGAGTTTGAGTTCACCACTTTCTAAGCAATCTCCACAAAATTTCCCTAAAAATGGCGCTAAAACTCGCTCCCGAATGCCCTCATAATGATGTTCCCAATTAATATCAAAGTAGTCTTTATATTGAGAATTAGGACCATTCTCCAAAACTTCGACCAGCATGGGATTTTGACGATCAAATGCCATGTGATTCGGCACAATATCCTGAAGCCATCCTAACCCTTGCTGTTGCGCCTCCTCAACTAAAGACTCAAACTCCTCTAATCCGCCGAGTTCTGGGTTTATTTGATTGGGATCAACCACATCATAGCCATGAGTGCTACCGGCTCTGGCTTTAAATATAGGGGATGCATAAAAGTCAGAAACTCCTAATTCTGCTAAGTAGGAAACAATGGCTTTTGCTGATTCAAAGGTAAACTCAGGATTAAATTGAATTCTATAGGTGGCGACGGGAATCCGCATCATAAGCTTTTCAAGGGGTTAAAGAACTGACAGAGCGTTGGCTCTAAGAATCGATCTAAAAATGGCTTGTTAACAGTGGCGTTAAACCCTAGGATAGGGGAGCATATTATCTTTGTAGGTTGGGTTGAGGAACGAAACCCAACTCCAGATTATCCTGTTGGGTTTCGCTATCGCTCTACCCAACCTACTTGAACGTTTTATGCGAAACTGACATGCTTGCGTAGGATAGTGTCGTTGAACGTAATGCTTAAATCATAGCTTAACATTAGTTAATTATACAGGGATTGGCTCTGAGCAATACCAAGAGTACCAGACAGGAAGACTCCAAGGCAGATGATTTCCAGGAAAACGTACCTCAAGGGATAAAGGGGGGTGACAAAAGCGAATTTGATATCAGCCACCAAGATTGACAAATCAACCAATACATGCATTATCTCTAGGCAACAGCTTATTTGTTGATAATGGTATGATTTCGACTGGGCTTACATCCCCTTTTGGGCGGATTACGCCTCTTTCTGACGACTGAACCGACGCTAGTGTCACTGAGCATATAAGGCAAAACTCAAGGGAGCAAGGGTTAAGGATTGTCCAGCTTGTAGCTGTTGAGAGAGTTGAGATCCCTCACCCATCCATTCCTGATCCGCCGAGTCAATCACTTTTGAGAAGTTCCCTGGGGGAATCTGAGGCGAAACGGTTACTGCATCCTTAGCAAAGTTGATCAAGCCGAGGACTTGGCTATCTCCAGCCGTGCGATGAATAACGATAATCTTTTCGGGGGACAAGCTCGATACATTCAGATTCTGCCGATCTAGCGTAGCCAAAGCTGGGGTTTCTTTGCGTAGCTGAATTAACCGTTTGTACCAGCGTCGCAATACGGCATACTTGCCTTGGTCAATCTTATCCCACTGCAATTTTGACTGCTCAAAGACTGTTGTACCTTGGGGATCAGGTGCATTGTCCCAACCAAAGGCTTTAAACTCTTCCGCCCTCCCGGTACGCACACCTTCGATTAAATCGGGATCACTGTGACTAACAAAATACTGAAACGGCGCCTCTTCGCCATATTCTTCGCCCATAAATAACATCGGGATATAAGGAGAAAGCAATACCGTCGCCGCCGCTACCTTTAACCCCTGAAAGTCTACCAACGTGGATAAGCGATCGCCAATCAGTCGATTCCCAATTTGATCGTGGTTCTGGATACAAACGACAAACTGTTCCGCCGGACGATCCGCGGCTGAATTGCCATGGTTGCGTTTGCGGAAGCTAGAATATTGTCCACTATAGATATAGCCTTCGCGCAGAGCGACTGCCAACTGCTCAATTTTGCCAAAATCTGCGTAATATCCCGATAGTTCGCCCGTTAACAGGGTATGCAAGATGTGGTGAAAGTCATCGCACCATTGAGCATCATGACCAAATCCGCCTTGTTCCCTGGGTTTAATCACGCGCACGTCATTGAGATCACTTTCGGCGATGACATATCGTTGCACTGACGTGGTGCGATTGAAATTAGCCACAGCATCCCCTAATTCCTGCAAAAAGGGTTGAGCGCTCATATCGTAAATCGCGTGAACCGCATCAACTCGCAGGGCGTCAATGTGGTACTTATCTAGCCAGTACAGGGCATTCTGGATAAAGAAATTGCGAACATCATTACTATAAGCACCATCAAAGTTAACCGCATTGCCCCAAGGGGTACGGTATTGATCGGTAAAGTAGGGACCATACGCCCAGAGATAGTTGCCTTCGGGTCCTAAATGGTTATACACCACATCTAAAATGACCGCGATCCCCGCCTGGTGACAAGCATCCACGAGTTTTTTCAACCCCGCAGGTCCCCCATAGGACTTTTGCACACCATAGACATAAACCCCGTCATACCCCCAGTTGCGGCTTCCGGGAAACTGCGCCACGGGCATAATTTCAATCGCGGTTATGCCTAAATCTTGGAGGTAACTTAAGCGAGGAATAATCGATTCAAAGGTTCCCTCTGGGGTAAAAGTACCAACGTGGAGTTCGTAAATAATTAGGTCTTTGAGGGGAATTCCTTGCCAAGACTCATCTGTCCAGTCAAAGTGGTGATCTACGACTTGAGAGGACCCATGGACTCCCTCCGGTTGGTAATGGGAGGCGGGATCAGGTCGTTCGAGTGATCCATCAAGTTGGTAAACGTAAAGGGTTCCGGGGTCAGCCTTTACCGTTTCCTGCCAATATCCCCATTCATCCTGTTGCAGAGGAATCACTTGATCGTGGGGAGAGACGATGTGAACGGCGACGCTGTCCCGGAACGGCGCCCAAACTCGGAATTCACATTGACCCTTACCCAGGTAGTTGCTGCCAATTTTCATATCACCCATAAAAATCATAGTTTCAGGGACTTGTCAAGGTTTTCGCCGTGCGATCGCCTGACTCTGAATCAGCCAATAGGCGGGGTATCCGCACACGATCCGATGACCCCACAGGTTATAACGTTTAAATCTAACATCTGGTCTGACCTCTCTGGAATAGCCGACTCAAGTCGCCTATGCCTACCTTCTTAATTTGACCAGCCAGATTGTTGTAACAACTATTACACGCTTTTGTAACAATGAGATCCCTCTTAAGAAAGAGGCGTCAAGGAGGGAGAAGGTAAATATGGGAAAGGCGCCTGGGAGTCTTGCCGTGTTTCGACCCCAAGCGCCTTTTCCTTTTCCTCACACACACAACCTAAGTATACTCAATTTTTGGAAGTTGTCCAGTCCCAAATCGGGAAAATGTTATCCGTGTTCACCTGATGGTGTCGTAGCTTGTCACCGCTTCAGATTGGCAACACCCCCTATAATACCTCTAGTTAGGCTGAATTAGCGTTTGGGTTTAGCTATAACCCAATGTATTGGTTTGTCTATACGGATGAAGGTTGTATACGAGGAAACTTATGCTGAAGAGAAGTTATCGCTCCATTCTGGCGTTGATGCTGGCGCTGGTGACCACCTGTCTCGTAAGCTGCGGGAGTCCTGCGGCAACTGCACCACCCCCAGCTTACACATCTCAACAGGTTGAGCAGATTCAGCGCACAGTGTCTAACCTTTCGGAACTGCGGGGAAAAATGCCCGTTCTGAAAACGAAAATTGATAACCGTGACTGGGTTGATGTCAGCACTTATATTCATGGTCCATTGGGCAGTCTGCGGCGAACTATGAGTTATCTGACGCGCCAATTGGTTCCTCAAGACCAAAAGACAGCCCGTGAAGCAGCAGACGACTTGTTTGAACATTTGCAGCAAATAAACACTGCCGCTGAAAACCGCAACTATCAACTTGCTGCCAAAAATTATCAAGAGGCGTTAATCGACTTTGATCGGTTCTTAAAGCTGATTCCGGATGCCAGTAATGCCGCAGGAGTTGCCTGAATGACCGAAAAATAGGGGGAGTTTGAGGGGGTGGAACGCAAGCCCCTGTCATTATCAAAAGAAAAAGTAAGAATGCTAGTCGCTTACACTTACAAGTTATCCCCTTCTCGCCAACAGGTGTTGGTGATGGACAAGCACTTGGAAATGCTGCGACTCCAGTACAACTTCAGAGTCAGAGAACGCACCGAGGCTTATGAGCAGGCATCTGCCCCAGTCTTAGGAAACTATTGCAACTTGAGAACCAAGGCAGAGTGCTGTCCGCTCACTTGCAGTGTCAGCAAAAATGCCTTGTACGGCAATCCTTGGACTCGATCGGGAAAGAAAAGGGGAGCATATGCTCAACAAGATGCTTCCTTACCTAACTTAAAGCGGGAACGTCCTTGGTACAAGGCAATCCAGCATCATGTTCTCCAACAAATGCTTCGACGTGTCGAGAACGCTTTCCAGCGTTTCTTTAAGGGAGAGGGGAAATATCCCAAACCTAAGCGTCGAAGTAAGTATCGTTCTTGGAGTTACCCACCAAAAGACGTGCGATTTAAAGGTAATAAGGTGCGGCTACCAGGGATTGGCTGGTGCAAGTTCTTCTCCTCTCGTGCCTTCCCGGATGGGTTTAGTACCCGTACCGTTACGGTAAGAAAGAAGGCAGACGGATGGTACATATCGGTGCAACTGAGGGATGAGAGTGTTCCCGCAACTCCAACACCGGATGCTGCTCAAACAGCAATTGGAGTGGATTTGGGAATCAAAAAGCTTGCCTCAGTTAGTACTGGAGAGTTGATACCCAATCCCCAGTATGGGAAGAAGGCACAACGTCGTCGCCAACTTCTATCTCGCAGGGCATCCCGGAAAAGCAAAGGTTCTGCCCGTCGTCGTAAAGCTTATGCTGCCCTAGCCCGGTTAGAGCAAAAAGTAGAGCGGCAACGGACGGATTACCATTGGAAGGTTGCCAACCAGTTAGTCAACTTAGGCGAGTGCATTATCTTTGAGGATCTCAATATCAAAGGGATGATGGCTCGGTGTAAGCCCAAGGTAGACCCAGAAACAGGGAAATACCTGAAAAATGGGCAGGCACAAAAGCGAGGGTTAAACCGAGTCATAGCAGATGCAGCTTGGGGCGAATTGAAACAGAAGGTTAAAGTTGTGGCTGCCAAGTCAGGCGTTCTGGTTCATGGAATCAATCCTAAGTACACATCGCAAGAATGCAGTTGTTGCGGCTATGTCAGTCCGACCAACCGAGACAAAGAGAAATTCCTCTGTGAGTCTTGTGGTTGGGTGGCTGATGCGGACGTGGATGCAGCCTCTGTGATCAGACAGCGGGGATTAACTGAACTTGGAATTAATATTCCACTACCCGTAGTCCACGGGAAAGTTACGCTCAAGGAGCCTGTAAAAGACAGGGGAAATCATCTGGGTTGCCAGATGAGCCTGAGAACCCTCGGATGGAATGGGTTCAACTCAGCCTATTCGAGTGGAGGGGAGAGTGAGTAATTACTCTTCAGAATCCCCCGCATTCTATGCGCGGGGAGTCGTCAATCATGTTGCCATCATTGGGTGTGGAATTGTTGGTGCCGCGATCGCTTATGAACTAAGTGGCGTTCCGGGGCTACAGGTGACTGTGTTAGATCGCCAACCACCCGCCCAAGGGTCAACTGGGGCAGCATTGGGTGTCTTGATGGGTGTAATTAGTCAAAAGGTTAAGGGAAGAACATGGCAGTTGCGCCAAGGCAGTATGCAGCGCTATGACACCCTGATTCAGGAATTGGAAACCTTGACTGGGCGTCACATTCCCTTTAACCGTCAAGGCATTCTAATGCTGGCGTTTGAAAACGACGATTTAGCCCGTTGGCAGAATCTCGTCGAAATTCGCCAATCTCAAGGATGGCAACTGGAAATTTGGAATACTGATCAGGTTCAATCTCACTGTCCTCAGCTTAATCTGGAGAATAGTATCGGTGCGATTTATTCTCCCGATGATCGACAAGTTGAACCCACCGCCCTCACTCACGCCCTAGTTGCTGCTGCCCAACAGAGGGGCGTAACGTTTAAGTTTGGTGTTGGTGTGGAAGGGGTGGAATCCATGCCTGTCAATGGGTTCAACCTGCGGAATGCAGCGCAAATACACACACAGACAGAAACCTTGGCAGTGGATTGGCTGGTGATTGCGGCGGGATTAGGTTCGGCACAGTTGGTCAATTTTCTGCTATCTCCATCGGATCACTCGTCTTCAATTAAGCTGAAACCCGTTCTCGGTCAAGCTTTACAATTACGTCTAGGGAATACAATTGGTCATCCAGATTTCCAGCCTGTGATTACAGGGGATGATGTGCATATTGTGCCAATCGGTGGCGGTGATTATTGGGTGGGTGCAACGGTTGAGTTTCCTCATGGCGCTGAAGTGGTCGCAGAACCTGCGTTACTTGAACAGGTTAAGGAAGATGCGATCGCCTTTTGTCCCGCTTTAGCCGAAGCCACAGTGGTTCGCACTTGGTTTGGTAAACGTCCCCGTCCAGAAGGACAGCCCGCTCCGGTTATTGGTAAACTATCAGGTTATGATAATGTCTTGCTGGCAACGGGTCACTATCGCAACGGTGTTCTCCTCGCCCCAGCTACCGCCCAAGAGATTCAAGCAATAATCTGTGGCGTCTAGAATCTAGTGCAGGGCTTGGTTTATTTAAGATGACGGTGAAGACGACGTGTACCAACAAGAGCAAATTCAAGAGTTATTTGGAAAGCAAGTTCTCGATTATCTAAAAAACAAAAATAAAGGGGGAATAGTCAACGAAAAAGGTAATACTTATGAGAATTTTTTTGTCGTATATAAAATATCGGTTTTGTCCAAAGATGTCTTAGAAAATGATAAAGAAATATTCTTTGCTAGTCAAATCATGGCATTTGTTGATGACTTAATTATTAACGACATCCAGGAGAATATTTATCAGCACTACCAGTTGAAAAATACTGCAAGTTTAAGATGGGGAAGTGGATTACGCTCAATTGCTGACGATTTTGTTAAACAATACAACTTAAATCAAACTATATCAAAGCAATCAGAAATGACATTAGTTGTTTCTAACTTCCAACTCAGAGACAGGTTGGCAAATCAAATACCTCAGCAAATTGCCGAGTTTAGTAAAGTTGATTACTTTTACTTTGCCCCTAGTTTACCAAAAGTTCTTCAAGAAGAACAGGAGTTTAGCCAAGCGGTGGCATATCTTTGCGCTTTTGACAATCCTGAACCCGATAAAATTGAATGTGTAGCTAGTGTGATTCTAGGCGCGTGGCTTTCCAGCGATAAATCTAATGTCTCTCTTAGGGAAATTTTGGAAAAATCTCGACAATCGCAACCTTCTTATATTCGTTACTTTGGTAGCCAAGATGTGCAAATCGATCCAGAGGTTAAAAAAATTCTTGCTAAAATACAAGGGTTTACATACAGCATATCTAAAGGTTTTTTGCAATGGCAATTTGCGAATGGACTGGAAGAAGGAACTTTGCCATACAGTATAGAGACTGAAAACTTTAGACGCTTTCAAGAACGAGTTAAGCAAAATAAACCAATGACATTTGATGAACTTGAAATTTACTTTTAAAGAAATTAAATTTTTAGAGTAAATATTTATGAACTTGCATAAAAATTATACAATTATTTATTTTTAGTTATACAAAATAGGAGATGATTGGTATGCAATTTACAACTAAAATAAACTCAAGATACTATACAGAATTAGCCGATACGGAAACAAAAAAATTTCTCGATAAGTTAGCAGATAAAAGCACATCTCCTGAAGCCTATCGCTCAGTTATGTTTAATCTAGGAGTAAAACTTGGCAATTCAATTTTAAGGTCTATTAATAGTCAAAGCAATGTATATGTAGCTTGTACCGTTGAAGATGCGGATTTTTTAGCCAAAGGAATTCTTACGACTTTAGAACCTAAAGTTTCAAAACTTGCCTTCGCTTGTTTTTGGAATCAACGATTTTCCCCCTTTGAGATAAACGAGTTAAAAGTTGCTCCGATACTCAAAAAATATCAAGAGCCTGTTAATAATGATATCGTTCAGTATTTAATCGTGATTAAGTCCATTATCTCTGGTGCTTGTGTTGTGAGGACAAATCTAACTAATCTAATTCAAAAAATTGAACCCGAAAAAATAATTATTGCTGCACCAGTCATTTATAAAACAGCAGAAGAAAAGTTAAGTAGTGAATTCAACAAGGATATTTACAGTAAATTTGAGTTTTTCTACTTTGCTAAAGATTCCACACGAGATGATAAAGGTATAGTTCTACCTGGTATTGGTGGTAGTGTGTATGAGCGGCTAGGTTTTGAAGGTCAAGATGAAAAGAATAGATATATTCCTGAAATCGTTAAATCTCGACGTCACAAGCTTATTCAAAAAATTTAGAATAGTGGTTTAAGTCTGGTTAGGTTTAAGATTTAGGGGAATCTCTACAATAAATGAGGTTCCTTGTCCTGGATGAGAAACGCAACGAAGTTGACCGCCGTGTTTTTCCACCACAATCTTATAACTAATGGACAGTCCTAATCCCGTTCCCTTTCCCACGGGCTTGGTGGTAAAAAATGGGTCAAATATATGCTCAAGGACATTTTGACTCATGCCATAACCATTGTCCCCAATCTGAATCACTGCCCAATCAGTCGCTTTTTCCGTTGAACTCCAGGACTGAATAGGTTGAGTTTGCGTGCGAATCACAATTTGTGGCTCTCTGAGAGGAGCATCCGTTTGCGTCGCAGCCTCTGATAAGGCTTCAATCGCATTAGCCAGCAAATTCATAAAAACTTGATTTAAAAGGCTAGAATAACATACCACCAACGGCAGTTGACCATACTCTTTAACGACCTTAATTTCAGGACGATTCTTCTGCGCTTGGAGTCGATGCTGCAAAATGAGTAGAGTATTATCAATTCCCTGATGAATATCGGCGGGTTTTAGTTCATCATCATGGCGTCTAGAGAAGCTGCGTAGCGATAAAACGATCTGCTGGAGACGTTCAGCGCCAACCTGCATCGATTGCATCAATTTTTGCCAATCCTCTACTAGAAAATCTAACTCAATCTCCGACGAAATCTGGCGAATTTCTGATGTGGGATTGGGATAGCTCTGCCGATATGCTTTAATGAGGCGTGTCAAGTCTTCAAAGTATTGCTTGGTATAGTCAAGATTACCTGCAATAAAGTTAACGGGATTGTTCAATTCATGGGCGAGTCCGGCTACCATTTCTCCGAGAGCCGACATTTTAGCCGCTTGGACGAGTTGGGCTTGAGTGTCTTGCAATTCCGAGAGAGTCGTTGTTAGCTGTTGCGCCTTTTGACGCTCTCGGACTTCCGATTGGCGTAGCAATTCTTGCGCCTGTTGGCGCTGGTTGGCTTCTAGGACTAAGGACAGTAAATCGGCACTGGAACGAGCGAAGTTTTGTTCTTCCGACGTCCAATGGCGCTCTTGACCCACCTGTTCGTGGCATAAAACACCCACTGTTTGACCCCGATTCGGATGGGAGCATCCATCATTGAAGCAATTCCCAAAGGTGTTAAGTAAACAGACGAAAATTCGCCAGTTCTCGGGTCAGTGTGGGCATTGTCTGCTGCAATAAGTTGGTCAGCCATTAACGCTTGAAAATAGTTAGGATAATCAACGGCTGTCAGTTCAGTTCCTTCACTATGTTGGCGGCTACTGAGTTCAAACAGGTCAAAGCATTGAATCTGAGTTTGGCTTGAGTCAAACAGCCAGACACTCACCCGTTCAATAGTCAGGGTTTGAGCGGTTGCTTCTGTGATGGCTTGGAACGCTTCCTGCAAGTTTCCCTGATGCAATGCCTTGTTTTTAGCCAGTTCCATTAACACCCGGTTTTGATGGTACAATTTGCTGACACGCTGTTGTAGTTCTTGATGGGACTCAGCTAAGTTGGCTTGGGTCGATGACCGTTGGGTGTACTGATTGGGTAGAAGGAGATAGGCTTGTCTGGCAGCCAACCACACAACCCCATAGAGTAAGGTAAAAATGGAAACGGCAGCTATTACAATTGTCCTCTGGGTGTGTTCAATGCGCTCTACTAAGGGAGTCTCATCCGTATAAAGTTCAAAAATACCTATAATTGGCTCACTGGCATTCTCAAGCTGGATGGGAATGTAGCTGGAAAAAAGCTGGCGGTCTGTAATTTTTCCGTTAATTCCCTGGAACTCTTGGTGCTGATTGTGTAATGTTAAGGTTTGACCGTTACGGGCAATGAGAAAGTCTTGGCTATTGGTTATTTTGCCAATCTCAGAGGGTTCCGTGGAAAAAATGGTGCGCCCTTGGTGGTTAGACAGTTTGACTTTAACCACGGATAGACCTTTGATCTCATTGATAACGGTGCGATGAAGTCTAGCGATTTCCTCCGATGATAGCAATTGCTCATCACTCAGTTTTTCGGCTGATTGCAACAAGGGAGCTAAATCTGAACCCAAGGCATTGGCAAACGCTTGGGTTAACGCCACATTTTTACTTTCCCCCATCGCGACTAAATCGCTCAGGGCGTTTTGGCGGTAAATCAGGCTGAGCAAGACTGTTGCTATCAAAAAAGCGATTAAACTGGTGATTGAAAAGTAACGAAGGCGTTTCGACATTTTATAAAATACGTTTGAATATTTGATAAAAAAAGAAGTCTACGTATTGTAACACGGATGGGAATATAGGAGAAGTTCCAATACCTTTTTTGCTGGTGCTATCGCCCTATTCCAACCTAACCACTCTGGATAGTCAGGATTTTAAAATGTATTAAACTGTTTAATTTGCTTATATTTATAGGATGTTATATTTGGTTTTATATGAGTTATTTTTGGTGTGTTTATACTTAATTTTTATATCAAACACAAGCAATAAACTTGAAAAGCATCGCATAAGTAGTCGAGCAAAAGAAAACAGCAACGTACTAAGTTGTGTAAACGATCCTCAAACTCTCACAAAGAACGTAGCTTGCGTCTCGCTTGCGCGAGTTCTTCACCGTTCACGTTAATTGTGTCCACCTACTTAAACCATTCCTTTACCAAAGAAAAATAATGCCTGGTAAATTGGGATAAATCTGGCATTGTCTATGTTGTGATCATCCTGAACTAGGACAAAAAATGTATTCTGATATCCCCGTGTCTCCCCGTCTCCGCGTCCCCTGCATCACCACAAGACTTATTTAGCAGACTCTAACTATGGCGTACTCTGATCGGAGCTTGTTACCTTGGAGAGTAGCAGGGTGATTAGCACTACTATACGATTAGCTGATCAGCAGTAACAGGTTATCCCAGAATGCTACAACATCGGGTTAGCCTGAGAATTAGTGTAAATTGGCAGGACGTGTCTTCCCCAATGACGAATAATAATCTTTTGCTTGATTTTCTACTACCAAAGGTGACGCGATCGCGATCTATGAACCGACTCAAATTTTCTCTCTCAGGAGCAATTTTTATCAAACCACCATTTATCCCAATTGAGTTCGTGCAGAGTGGCAGCAAATACCCATCAATTGACAACAGGCGAAATCTAGATATCACGATTATTACAGTTTTCTGCATTTTTGTACTAGCGACTGGAGTTGATTTGTGGCAATTGTAATTTCATTTATTAATTTGAAGGGAGGTGTGGGGAAAACAACAACCACCGTCGCCGTCGCCGAGATGCTGGCTGGGGTATTTCATCGCAAAGTTTTGGTCATTGATCTTGATCCGCAAACCAATGCCACATTAATGCTGATTGGTGAAGAACGATGGGAGGAAATCAATGAAAATAATCATACCTTAGCTCAATTATTTCTGGATGCGATCACGCCAGAACATCCTAAGTTTCATCTTCAGAAAACATTGCAAAAGCAAGTCTCTAATGTTAAAGATTTAACCAGTCTAGACTTGCTGCCGTCGAGTTTAGATTTAATCAATGTGCAAGATAGGCTCTCTACCATTCCCGCTGGGCGCTTTTACGCCGCCAGTCCGATTAATATTTTGCGGCGCGGAATTCGCTCCGTAATTGACCCCTATGATTACATTCTCATCGACTGTCCGCCTAATTTGGGTATTGTTACCCTCAATGGGTTACGCATTTCCCAGGGTTACATCATTCCCACCATTCCGGATATTCTCTCAACCTATGGAATTCCCCAAATAACGAAAACCATTCATGAGTTTTCCGAAACCATTGCTGAACCCATTGTTCCCTTAGGCATTGTTATCTGTAAATATAACGCCGGAATGACACTTCACGATCGTGTGATTAAGGATTTACGTCGGTATAGTAAAGATGCCCGTGTGTTTGAAACCCAAATTCCGCAAATTGCTGAAACCGTTGAATTCAATCATCCCTATAAGTTTTCAACCTTGCGACAAAAATGGGGATATGCGGGTCAGTTTGAACAATATCTGAATTTGGCAAAAGAAATCAGACTAGCGGCAAGTCAAATTATCAAAGATAAGCCGTTTCACTCCAGTTGAAGGTGGAGAAATTGCATGAGCCTTGACAAACTTATGGCATTGAACAAACTCCTGGAAGAAATTCTTCCTGATCCTCAGGCAACTCTGACCAAATACCAACATGATCCCGAGTTTGCCCAAGAGATTGATTCCTTATTTCAAATCTTATCGGCAAAAAGCACATCTCGCTCGAAAAAACGCCGCACTCGCCGACGTGCCAGTGTTTTTGATCCGGTTGAACTGTATCACCAAAAAGGGAAGAAACACTTACGCCAACAGTTGCAGCAACTTGAGGTTGACCAACTCAAAGATATGATTGCCGAACATGGGATGGATTCCAGTCGGCGGGCAATGCGCTGGAAAAAACGCGATCGCCTGATAGAATTGATTGTGCAAACGGCTAGCTGTCGCGCCCGTCAAGGCGATGCCTTTCGCTGAGAGAGAGCGATGCTTATTTCTATCGTCAGGGGACGGCTCGTTCTACAATAGTTTTCTGGTCTAAAAATTTTAAGTTAATCCGTCTTTTCACATCTTATGCCTATGTTTCCCATTCATCGTCCTCGCCGTCTCCGCCAAACCAGCCAGTTGCGTCGCATGGTGCGTGAAACTGTCGTCACAACCAGCGATCTCATCTACCCCTTGTTTGCTGTACCCGGTGAGGGAATTGCCCAAGAGGTCAAATCCATGCCAGGAGTCTACCAGTTATCGGTCGATAAAATCGTGGCAGAGGCAAAGGAAGTTTACGATCTGGGGATTCCGTCGATTATTTTGTTTGGCATCCCGGATAATAAAGATGTGGAAGCTACGGGTGCATGGCATGATTGTGGCATTGTCCAAAAAGCCGCCACAGCCGTTAAAGAAGCTGTACCCGACTTAGTGATTATTGCCGATACCTGTTTGTGTGAATACACCAGTCATGGACATTGTGGGTATCTGGAAGTCGGTGATTTAAGTGGACGGGTTCTCAATGATCCCACCTTAGAACTCCTGAAGAAAACCGCCGTCTCTCAAGCTAAAGCTGGGGCGGATATTATAGCTCCATCGGGGATGATGGATGGCTTTGTCCAGGCAATTCGCACCGGATTAGATGAAGCTGGATTCCAGGATACGCCGATTCTGTCTTATGCGGCGAAGTATGCCTCTGCCTATTATGGACCGTTTCGGGATGCAGCCGAATCACCCCCCCAATTTGGCGATCGCTCTACCTATCAAATGGACCCCGCTAATAGCCGAGAAGCCATTAAGGAAATAGAACTGGATATTGCTGAAGGGGCAGATATGCTAATGATTAAGCCAGCGCTAGCGTATATGGATATTATCTGGCGGGTGAAGGAAGCCACAAATTTACCCGTTGCCGCCTACAATGTATCGGGTGAATATTCGATGGTGAAAGCCGCCGCCCTGAATGGCTGGATTGACGAACAGAAAGTGGTAATGGAAACATTGACTGGATTTAAGCGATCGGGCGCTGACTTGATTCTGACGTATCATGCCAAAGACGCTGCCCGTTGGCTACAGGAGTGATTGGGTAATACCGAGTTGCGCTAAAACGTATAGTTGGTAAAAGTATAGTCAAATATAGACAGACTAAATTTCATTGCAG
>CAZNNK010000034.1:0-16616 GCA_964574085.1 uncultured Coleofasciculus sp. | reverse complement strand
AACTACGGAAGACCCAACTCTTCCTGAATAAGACGTTGTAGTGGATCGGCATATCTGACGTTGGACGTGGCAACACCGTGAATAAAAAATACGAGCATAGTTTAATCCTTATATGCCATTGTCTCATCCAGTGTTACCCAAAAAATAGGCGATCGGCAATCTAAAACTGTGGACGCTTGCTCCTACAAATCCGCTGTAGGGGCGGGTTTAGCCGTTCACTTGGGATACTGTCGATAACATGTATATCAAAACCCGCCCTCTAATCCGTTCGTTGGTCAATCAATATAATCTTATTCATAACGTTTATAGGCAGGGCGGGTTTTGTCTCCCAGTTAGTATGAACGATAAAAGTTAATCCCTAAACCCGCCCCTACACATTAGGGTAACCCAATCTTGCCTGTCTAATTACCTCTTCCCCAATCAGCAATCAAACTAAACCCGCCCTCTAACCCGTTCGTTGGTCAATCAATATAATCTTATTTATAACGTTTATAGGCAGGGCGGGTTTTGTATTTCAGTTAGTATGAACTATCAAAGTTAATTCCTAAACCCGCCCCTACACATTAACCTAACCAATTTTGCAGGTCTAATTACCTCTTCCCCAATCACCAATCAAAAAGCAGCCTGTCCCACTAGACAAGCTGCTTCGGTCATGAATTATAGGAGATGGGCGAGGACTACATCATCCCCATGCCGCCCATGCCACCCATACCCATGCCGCCCATGCCGCCCATGCCGCCCATGCCGCCCATGCCGCCCATGCCGCCCATGTCAGGCGCTGCGGGTTGCGGCTCAGGTTTCTCGACAACTAGGGCTTCGGTGGTTAGAACCATTCCGGCAATGGAACCTGCATTCTGAAGGGCTGAACGCACAACTTTAGCCGGATCAAGAATACCAGCAGCAATCAAGTCTTCTAGCTTGCCTGTCGCGGCATTGTAGCCCGTATTGCCTTGGCTTTCTCGGACTTTCTCGACAATCACTGCACCTTCAACCCCAGCATTATCTGCCATCTGACGCAGAGGGGCTTCTAAGGTTTTGGCAACAATATCTGCACCGATTTGCTCTTCAGCACCTAGGCTAGCTTTGATGCCATCAACCTTGGAAATTAAGCGAATCAACGTGGTTGAACCGCCAGGAACAATCCCTTCATCGATCGCGGCTTTGGTGGCATTCAGGGCGTCTTCAATCCGCAGTTTGCGGTCTTTGAGTTCTGTTTCTGTGGCGGCACCAACTTTAATCACTGCCACACCACCTGCAAGTTTAGCAATCCGCTCTTGCAGTTTCTCTTTGTCGTACTCAGAATCGGTTTCGTTAAGCTGTTTGCGGATTTGAGCAATGCGCTTCTCCACTTCTGGCTTGGTTTCACCACTGGCGACAATGGTGGTTGAGTCTTTATCAATGGTGATTTTCCGCGCCGTTCCCAGCATCTCCACAGAAGCGGTATCTAAGCTGAGACCAATTTCTTCGGAAATCAGCTGACCTCCCGTCAGAACCGCAATATCTTGCAGCATCTGCTTGCGGCGATCGCCAAATCCCGGTGCTTTGACAGCGGCGACGTTGAGAACGCCCCGTGCTTTGTTTACCACTAAGGTGGCTAGGGCTTCCCCTTCCACATCTTCAGCGATAATCAGTAGAGGTTTGCTAGCACGGGCAACTTTTTCCAGGACGGGAACTAATTCTTGGATGTTATTAATTTTCTTATCCGTAATCAGGATATAGGAATCTTCAAATTCCACCATCATCCGTTCCTGATCACTGACAAAGTAGGGGGAGAGATAACCCCGGTCAATTTGCATCCCTTCCACAACTTCCAGTTCGGTGGAGAGCGATTTTGACTCTTCTACGGTAATTACGCCATCCTTGGTTACTTTGTCCATCGCCTGGGCAATCATTTGCCCGACTTCCTCGTCGTTCCCGGCGGAGACAGTGGCGACTTGTGCGATCGCATCGCCAACGACGGGTTGAGCCATGGACTCAATTTCTTTAACCAGATGATTTATGGTTTTCTCAATTCCTCGACGTACAGCCACTGGATTAGCACCAGCCGCAACGTTTTTGAGTCCTTCCCGAATCATCTCCTGTGCCAGGACGGTAGCGGTTGTGGTACCATCTCCAGCAATTTCTTTGGTCTTGGAGGCGACTTCTCGAATCAGTCGCGCCCCCGTATTTTCTAAGGGGTCTTCTAGTTCAATGTCTTGGGCGACGGTGATACCATCAGGAACCATCAGGGGAGCGCCAAAGGACTTCTCCAGCAGCACATTCCGCCCTTTGGGTCCAAGGGTAATCCGGACAGCATCTGCCAGAGCATTGACTCCCCGTTCTAAGGCTCGCCGTGATTCTTCGTTAAAGGAAACGATTTTTGCCATAGGGTTCCCAATACTTACTCGTTACTCCATTAGCAAATTTAGCACTCTTGTAACGTGAGTGCTAATTCGGGAGCGGTTCGGTTATTACACCTCGTTGTGTAAAGGCAGGAGGCTGGGGAAGCTGGGGAAGCTGGGTCTGTAGTAAGCTGTCACGCCTTTAAATTGGGAATGGGTAGCGAGCAAGATGCTCGCACTACAAGGATTTCGTCATTATTGACATTAAGGTTTAAATGCCAAACAGCTTAGGCACGAAGCTTGCCAGAAGCTAAGACTACAAACTCTAAAGTCAGTGTTATTCCCTTTAGGATAGAAAGAGTCGAGTTGCTTGTAATCGTTATGACAGAAACCAAACCCCTTGACGAGATTATTCAACGACTGGATACCCTTTCTCTAGAGCAGTTGCTAGAAGCTAGGACAAAAATCGATACCTTGATTCAATCAAAATATTGCTTAAATGGTTCCTTAAAAGAGGTTATTAAACTGGTCAATTGCTGGATGGCTGATGAGTCAGGATACGACGAAGAAACCTATCCTAAAATTGAGGCAGCTTTGAATCAGAATTGGTTGTCATTGTAAAACAGGATAAATAAGGAAGTAGGTGGGAAAAATTAAAGTTAATGGCTCTTATTGTCATTTTGGGGTGGGTGAGGTGGGGGGATTGAGACCTATTCACAGAGGCGATATAGAGCGAGTAATGTCTATGGCTTGTTTCAGCAACCTCGTAGCTTCTCCAGTCTGACCCACTTTAGCATATTGGCGAGCGATCGCGGCTAATCCCCTAACCCGACGAATGTTGCCAATTACGTCCCCGTCCATCTTTTCTACCACTTCCAGGGCGCGATAAAACTGCCTTGACTCCGCATATTGGCGAACGATCGCCAATAACAGTTTGTTGCGATACAGCAGACTTATATCTTGTGCCGATTCCAGTTCCTGATTTATTGAGCGAGTTGCCTCTCTCGTCCAATTAATCGACTGAATTGTTTGCATTGCCCAGTCTAAGTCCTCGGCTTCAATAGCCTGTTGAATAATGTTGTAAAGGATGCTAGCTTTATTTTCAAATTCCAGAGCCTCGATCATTAGAGCCGTTTCAATTGCCTGCTGATATTGCCCTTGGGATGCAGAATGACGTGCAATCAAATGTAATACAGTATTAATGTGTGGACTTTCGATCATTAGAGCCGTTTCAATTGCCTGCTGATATTGCCCTTGGGATGCAGAATGCTGCGCGATTGTACCTAATGCAGAAGCTCGATCCCATCCCGATAGGTCATTTGCCAATTGAATTGCTCGCTCTGTTTTTCCAGCTTGAACGTAGGCTTCTAAAATTGGTTTCCAATCAGCGATACTTAGGCTAGAAGACTCAGCCGAGTCTCCACGCATAAAGTCTGTAACTATTTGTAGCTCTGACAGCGCTTGGTTGAGAAGCTGGTTAGCTTCTGTCTCCTCCTGCAACTGTGCATATATATTGGCAACTGCGATGATTGTAGGGATTCGCTCAATAGGATCAGCAATTCCTTGTGCCGCTAAAACTGTTTGTTCAAGAGCCTTAAACGTCTGTACAGGAACTTCAGGCATTTGTTCGGCTAGTTCTACTCCTTCACAAATTTGGAGAATTTGACTGAGCTGATCTTGATCTAAAGCGTCTATAATTTGCCTTATTGATGACAAGGTATCTGCTTCTTCTGGGACAAAACAGCGATGCAGTTTCTTTTGTTTTTTTTGTGCTTGCTCTTGGGGAGATGGCGCTTGGGGAGAAGAATTAATTTTGTCATCCTGACCCGTTCGGCGATAATGTTCGGTTAACTCGCTTAGTATTTCAACTAAGCCTGGACCGGTGTAGCTTAATGATAAGATTTCCAATATCTCTTCAAGAGAACTTTCCCCAAAACTCCTAGCGATTCTCAAGGCGATGTCATTCCTACCTGCTTGGAGATGACCGACAACTGCTCCAGCTATCCAAGTCTCTGGATCATTCCAGCCTGATGAAGATGGTTCGATTCCACACCCACCATTTTTTTTAGTCACTTCTAGAATCCCTCGAGCCTGAGTAAATAATGCTGAACTTTCAGTTTCTTGTCCGGCAAAGGCATAATGACCTGCAACATCGGCTAAAATTTCCAGCTTTGGGCAGGGAGAGGGAGCTGTAATCCTTTGATTAAGTGCCAAAGCTTCCTCTAAAATTTGGATAGCTTGTTCCGGTTGTCCAATGGTTGTGTAGTCTCCCGCCAGAGAAGTCAACAATATGACTTCGCCTAGAACCAACTCGGTATCTTTTGCAGGTGCAGCAGCAACTGGATTAGCGATGGTCAGGAATAGCGCCGTCAGTATCAGTTTGAGTTTCATTGATGTAAAAATATATTAAAAAATTGTTGTTTTTTCTAGAAGTTTGCTATAGTTACAGCTTTTTTATTATAACGTTGTTATAACGTTGAATAAATCGATTAGTGACAAAATATAAATTATCAAGGTTAAGATTAGTTTAACAATAGACGGGTTTTGGGGTTAAGAAAACGGTGCAGGACGTTCATCGCAAATTGAATCATTCAATAAGTAGTTGGACAAAAGTAAAGTTAACGGTGGGGATCGTCATACTCGCTTCCCTTGAGAAGCAAGCTACATCATTCGTCCTTTACAGCGTTTTCAGACTCGATGTGATACACCCAAACAAGAGCAGAAAAGAGCTGTCCTAGATTTGCTGTACTACACCGTGTTAGAAAGTGGGGAGGGCGGGTTTTGTTGTTCCTTTATTGGTGAATAGCTGAATTTAGTCCCTAAACCCGCCCCTACAATTGTGCCTAAACCCGCCCCTACAATTGACTTATCACCTATTCCTTCAACCATTGTAAAAGGTCAGATTCACTAATCTGATTAATCCCTAATTCTTGGGCTTTTTCTAATTTAGATCCGGCATCTTCACCAACCAACACATAGTCCGTTTTAGAACTCACTGAACTGGTTACTTTACCACCAGCGTTTTGAATTAATTTTTTGGCTTCATCTCGTTTCAGTGTGGGTAACGTTCCGGTAATCACAAAGGTTTTTCCCTGCAACGGTTGAGAGGTTGCTTCCGCAGATGCTTCCTTTGGTTCACCCGCCAGTTGCAAATTTGCCTCTCGCAGTCGATTGATTAAGGTCTGATTACTGGGAACTCGAAACCAATCATAAACTGATTGGGCAATTTCTGATCCAATTCCATAGACGCTTTCAATATCAGTAACACGGGCGGCGGCTAGTTGGTCTACACTAGGAAACTGTTGCGCTAAAATTTGAGCATTCACAGTACCCACATAGCGAATCCCTAAACCATAGAGAACTCGTGACCAGGGTTGCGTTTTGGATTGTTCAATTTGGTTGATTAATTTCTGGGCGGATTTTTCACCCATGCGTTCTAAATCGGTTAATTGATCTAAAGTAAGTTGATAAAGATCAGCAACGGAATGGACTAAACCAGAATCGACTAGCTGATTCACCAGCTTTTCTCCTAAGCCGTTGATATCCAATGCACCACGACTTGCCCAATGGTTGAGTGAACCTTTGACAATTGCGGGACAAGAGGCATTAATACAGCGGGTTACCGCCTCCCCTGGGGGACGTACAACGGGTTGATGGCACACCGGACAATCAGTAGGCATTTGTACGGGTTTAGCCTCCGGTGGACGCAATTCGGGAAGCACCCGCACGACTTCGGGGATAATTTCCCCAGCTTTGCGAACAATCACGGTATCGCCGAGATGCAGATCTAATTCCTCAATGCGATCGCGGTTATGTAATGTCGCCCGTGAAACCGTTGTCCCGGCTAGCTGTACGGGTTTGAGTTCGGCGACTGGGGTTAATGCGCCCGTTCGTCCCACCTGAACTGTAACCTTTTGCACCAGTGTAGGGGATTCTTCCGCCGGATACTTGAGTGCGATCGCCCATCGGGGAAATTTTTGGGTAAAGCCTAATTGGTCTTGTAGGGAAAACGAATTCAGCTTCACTACCACCCCATCGGTCATGTAGGGTAAACTACGCCGTTGACTATCCCAATATTGATAATACTCCTCCACCTCTGCCAGAGAGGAGCAACGTTTCCGATTTGGATTTACCCGGAATCCCAAATCCCGCAGGAATTCCAACGCCTCCCATTGAGACTTGAGAGTGGGTACGGTTTCCGGTTCCTCTGATCCGGGAAGATGTAACGTATAGGCAAAGAAATCCAACTGTCTGCGATCGACGATTTTCGGATCTAATTGTCGCAGCGTACCCGCCGCCGCATTCCGAGGATTCGCAAATAACGCTTCCCCGGCGGCTTCTCGTTCCCGATTAATCCCTTCAAACACATCCAAGGGCAAAAACGCCTCGCCTCGCACTTCTACAATTGGCGGCGGTGTATCTGTATTTAAGCGTAAAGGAATCGAGCGAATTGTGCGAATATTCTGGGTAATATCTTCCCCCGTGACACCATCTCCCCGTGTAACTCCCCGCACTAATACACCGTCTTTATACGTGAGTGCGATCGCGGAACCATCAATCTTCAGTTCACAGACATACTCAACATCCTTGACATCCGGTGCATAACGTTGCCATCGTTCTTGCCACTTCGCCAACTCCTCTAAATTAAACGCATTCTCTAAACTATAAAGGGGGATATTATGGCGAACCGAGGAAAATTCTGATGCAGGTTTCTCGCCCACGCGCTGCGTCGGACTATCCGGCGTGACTAACTCAGGATACTGGGTTTCTAAGTCTTGCAGTTCCCGATAGAGTTGGTCATAGACAGCATCCTCCATGATGGGATTGTCGCGGACATAATAAGCATAACTTGCTTGTTGCAAGAGGTTTCGCAGTTCTTGAACCCGCTGTTTTACATTCGTCATTTGTCTTTCGTCCTTCGTCATTTGTAATTCTATAAAATCTTTTTCCCCATACTTCCAATCCCTCTGCGTCCCTCTGCGTGAACCTCTGCGTCCCTCTGCGTTAAAAAAATACATAAACTAGGACATTTACCTGCACAAATCAGCATCCAAAACCTATCAACTTATTGAACTTATTTTCAATAAAAATTAGCCGTTATACTTGGTAAATAAGCAACTCAACTAATCGTCAAACAGAATACCGAGTCTCTCAATGTGGCAATCATCCATCGAATCACTCAACGCGGGTCGGATTCAGAAGATATCTCTTCTGTCTAATAATAACCCAATCCTTTACTCAGAAATCATGCAGCTATGGCAGGATAACCAGGATTTTCGGACATTCTTCATTTCCCTACTCGCCGATGCTCCATTTTCCGCCTTTTTCTGGGAAACTCCGCCTATCACCGACGCGACAGTAAACCAGGTATTCGAGTTTGTTCTCGTCAATAGTCCATCCCTGGCAAATGTACAAGCTGATCCCAGTGATTTTACCCGCCATTTTTCCGCCGCAGGTGAGAACGAGTCTGTTATTACATTCCCGAATCTGGGAAAGGATGCGTTGCTGGTTGTTCCTTGTCCGCAAGCCTCTATGTCTCCATACTGCCATTTGGCGGCTTTTATGCGTGAAGCACCCGAACATCAGCAGCACGCCTTGTGGCAAAATGTGGGGTCAGCATTAGAACAACGGCTGAATCCGCGTCCTACCTGGGTAAGCACCTCCGGGTTAGGGGTGTATTGGTTGCATATTCGGCTAGATTCACGCCCGAAGTATTACACCTATGAGCCCTACAAAGTTATTTAAATTTTACCCTGACATAAGACATGAAGACCAAAAGCATCTGTCACCTAACAGATAAGAACCTAAGAGTGATTGTGTAGGGGCGACCCGCTTGTATCAATTAACAACACCAATCCACTTAATAGACGTGGGTCGCCCTTTAATAGCCGATATTTGATGCAGGGCGACCCGATAAAATTAATCAATGGGCGGTGTTCCGTTGGTGCGGCGGGTCGCTCCTACAAGGTGTCTTTTCTGATAATTGATAACCCTTGCCCACCCGACTACTCTGATTAAGCCGAACAATTGTGTCACACTATTCAAATATAAGTGCTAGACCAACCCTGAAATGGAGTAGATTCTCTATTACCTGTGATTAAGACATGACTCAAACTAAAATTGATTTACCCCCTGCCTTTCCTGACCATACCCAACTACCTGAATCTGATGGTACGTTTGTGAAAAATTTCCAAGAACATCCTCAAAGCCTAATTTTGACCGATTCCATTGGTCCAGTTTTGCAGCAACTTCATCCTGATGGTGACTACGCTATTGGGCAAGATTGCGGTATCTACTGGCGCGAAACCGAACCCCCAGAAAAAGGTGCAGAAGCTCCCGATTGGTTCTATGTCCCCAATGTTCCCCCATTACTGAATGGTGAAATCCGTCGTTCTTATGTTCTCTGGCGGGAATTAATGGCACCAATGATTGCCTTAGAATTTGCCAGTGGCAATGGAGACGAGGAACGAGATGCTACACCCTTATCGGTTTCCGCTGAAGGAGAAACCACTAAACCCGGTAAATTCTGGGTGTATGAACGGATTATTCGCATTCCCTACTATGGCATTTTTGAAGTCAAAACTAGCAAGCTTGAGGTTTATAATTGGCTGAATTTTTCTTATCAAAAACTGCAACCGAATGAACGGGGTCACTATCCGATTACGCCCTTAGGAGTAGAACTGGGACTTTGGCACGGGACTTATCAAAATCAAACTCAATATTGGCTGCGTTGGTGGGATAGTGAAGGTAATCTTTTGTTAATTGGTGAAGAACGCGCCCAATTAGAACGTCAACGTGCTGAACAAGAACGCCAACGTGCCGAACAAGAACGCCAACGCGCCGAACAAGAACACCAACGCGCCGAACAAGCCGAGCAAAAATCGGCAAGATTGGCGGAACGATTAAGAGCCATGGGCATTGACCCGGATTCGGAAGAGTAGTGGCGTGGCACACCTAAATTGATAGATTAGAATTACGGAAAAGAAACCGTAGGGGCGCACTGACGTGCGCCCTTCCCGATACCGCATCAGACGGGAAATTACGATAAAACATTTTTGCTGTCGTGACGTACAGCGTTTTGGTGGGGGCGCTTCCAGTTGTAAAATAATAGGGGAAATTTCCCGCCCAACAGGTTGAGTCTTCAGAAAATACAGGAGGAATGAACCGCAGATGCAGGAACACCAGGGTCATCCGAGCATCCACTCTCAAGACTGGTCATGGTCGCTTTGGTTTCCTGTACCCCTGTATCCTTATGGCAAACGACGCACTATCCGTGTGGAAGTGGTGAAGGATAGGATTTGGACGTTTGACCAGATTCAGGGGATTCTCTATGTGGTTGTCCCGATTCGGATGACGGTGATTAAGCTGGATGCTGGAGGGCTGTTGATTTATGCGCCTGTTGCACCTACCCCGGAATGTATCCGATTAGTTCAGGAATTGGTGGCAGACCATGGTGAGGTAAACTATATCATTCTGCCCACGGTTTCGGGGATTGAGCATAAAGTGTTTGTTGGTCCCTTTGCGCGAAAGTTTCCTCACGCCCAGGTGTTTGTGACGCCGCACCAATGGAGTTATCCGGTGAATTTGCCCCTGAGTTGGCTGGGGTTTCCCAGGAAACGGACTCATGTTTTACCCGCCGATAGCCGCCAAACGCCTTTTGCCGATGAATTTGATTATGCTTTATTGGGTCCAGTGAATTTGGGATTGGGACCCTTTGCCGAAGTGGGATTTTGGCACAAGCGATCGCGCACGCTTCTGGTGACGGATACTATCGTTAGTGTACCCGAAGATCCGCCGGCGATCGCCCAACTTGATCCCTATCCGTTATTATTCCACGCCAGAGATCATGTCTTGGATATCGTTATCGACAATAAGATGACTCGGCGCAAGGGATGGCAACGTATTTCACTGTTTGCATTTTACTTCCGCCCCAGCGCCTTGGATACGATACCGTTTACGCAGGCGTTACGGGAGGCGAGAAAGGCACCGGATTGGTCAAAGCAAGCCTATTTTGGTTTATTTCCCTTCAAATGGAAACCCGGTTGGCAGAAATCCTTTGACGCTTTGCGGGGAAATGGGCGTCCCTTTGTCGCGCCAATTCTGCAAACTCTGATTCTGAACCGCGCCCCGAAAGAAACCTTGGATTGGGTGGAGAAGGTAGCCCGTTGGGAGTTTGAACGGATTATTCCCTGTCATTTAGAGGGGTCAATTGCGGCAAATCCGGATCAGTTTCGCCAAGCGTTTGGGTTCCTAGAAGCAGATTTAAAGGACAGTAAAAATGGCGGGAATCCAGATCATTATCCCTTGCCCGATAATGATTTTGAACTCTTACGGCAAATCGAAGCAACGTTAAAGCGGCGGGGTATTTTACCGCCAGTATAATTCCTCTAGAACTATGAACGAAATCGACCAACTAAAGAAGTGTTCAGAGGGTCTACTCTGGATAAGCGAAGCCAACTACCCATTTGAGGTTTTCACCTGGGACAATACAGACATTCTTACCCCAGCACTGGTGTTAGAACGTGCTGGCTATCCACCGGATACACCCATCGAAGTCCAGACCCTTGATCAGTTTTTCGCCCCAGCTACCACAGAGGAGGATTGGCACAATGAAGCGGAAAAGGCACAGGTGAAGCGATACCAAGCCTTGGAACAAACCCTCTCAGATTGTCTCACCGATATTCAGGTTTACCGTTTAGGGAGTACCACAATTGATATCTACATCGCAGGTAAAACAGCAGAGGGGACGGTGGCAGGTCTTTCAACCAAGATAGTAGAGACGTAGCTTACCCGTTATCGAGTCGGCTTTCAATCTCATCCTGGATCGAATTAGGGACATTTGATAGAAAATCATAGCCCGTTGCTGCTTCCACCCTGTCAACGGATACCCGATAGTCTCGCCAGTTCATTCCAGCAACTTTATCCGAATTGGGTATCATCACCGCAATCAGCCGAGTGTTGCTGGTTATTCCACGAACGCCCTGACCTGGACGATCTAGCACCGCCATCACTTTCCAGGTTTGCTGTGGCACTGTTATCTTACCCTGAAGTGTTCCCTGTGAGCCTACACCCCCGGCAATGATGTAGAGTTCCTTACCCTGATAAACCAACTCTCGTGAATACTCTTCCAGTTCCCGCCATACCTCCCGATTATTCTGTGGAGCTTGAGGCATGATGTTTGTCATTAAAAATGTAGCACTGTTATCGTCTGGAGTGTAAGTGCGATCGCCAGAGGGTACTATATGTCCCCGGTCATAGCCGCTGCCTATGTAGTCATTTGGTCGCACCTGATACCATCCGGACGGCAGCGCGGTGTCAGGGCGAAAGTCGTTGCTTCGCTCAACACTGCCTAACCAGCTCTGATTTAACTGCCAGCTTACCCAATTGGGAATCCCTTGGCTGTTGTTATAGGACAGCGCATACTGTGGCTTGTCCATCAGGTAGTTTTTAGGATTATTCGGGTTGGAAGTCGCATTGCTCGGATTACCAAGAGTGAGGTGAACGCTAGGGGTCAGCTCCTTCCGTAGCAGAGCAACGAACCAACCCATTACAAATAGGATAATTAAAAAGACTCCCATTCTAATTACTCTGTCACTCCGCCCTCCGATTAATTGGCGATTAAATATAAAGGGCAGATGATTAAATATAAGATTGAACCCAGATGTCTTTGGCGAGTTGGATTGATGTGTAGATTGGTTAACCGACGTTGACACCGTATGGTTTGGAACTGATGTTTGTCTGTCGTTGCTAAATCGAGAACGGTTAGCCGCAAAAAATTTTCGCCTTGCTTTTTGAAACAAAAATGTCAACAGATCATCTTTGCCTAGGTCTATTCTGTCTCCTAAATGAAGCTGGTAGGGTGTGAATGGCGTCAGGCGTGAGTGATTGAGAAACGTTCCATTCGCGCTTCCCAAGTCTTCAATAAAGTAAGCATTTCCCTGAATCTGAATTTCAGCATGAGAGAAGGAGGCAATGTCAGAGTTGGGCAGATTTGAAATATCAATATCAGGTGACCAATTAAAATTGGGTTTCCCGATACGAATTCTCGTCAAATTCTCTGGTATCTGAATTAGAGTTGAAGTCTGGATGTGAAACAGTCTGACTGGTATTGAGCTATTGCTTGGCATTGTTTATATCACCATTTATGTCAGGTAGAAGTCATTTTTTTATAACAAGCTTTTGCTAACTTCGCATCTTCTAAGGCGTTGTATTGTTTGACATCGGAAAATCCGGTAAATTCTGCTCGATTCACATCTGGATTGATTCCAGCTACTTTGAGTAGTGTGGCTATATCAAATGGATTATTGGAGATATGCTGGGGTAAATTTAACGAGCCGCCAAATAAGTCACAAAATAAAACCCAATCATACGCCGGATAGTCAGCCCACATTTCAACCGATTCAAATTGTGCCAGCCATTCAGATAATGTCGTTGTCACTATCTGACGGGTTGATTTCATGGCATGATGCTCTAACTCTAGCTTGGGTGTTAGGGAGTGGATATCAAGAAACTGAAGATGAGGGAACACGTTATGCCGCAGCCAATCATTGACTTGGTTTTGAGCATAGTCGTTGAATTCAGCATAAAATGTGCGATCGTTTTCACAGAAACTATAGGGTTTTGGCGATTTGCCGAGTGGTGTCGATTAGTCAAATCGACAAAAGTTCTATATTATGTAATTGTCAAGGTTCTAACCGTAATTAATATACACGAAAACGGCTGAAAACGCCATCCCCGATCGCATTCTGTTACAGGTATAGTCTTGTCAGTGCGATTTTCTGCTTAAGCTATAATTGAACAGCTCATATTTCCTCCAACTTCTGCTGTTCCGATAATTGCGGCGATGATACCATTATCGTTGGTAAGTAGGTGGACACAATTAGTGTGAACGGTTGAGATTAGGAAGGAACAGGGAACAGGGAACAGTAAATGTTTGAGGTTTGTTTACAAAACTCAGCATGGTGCTGTTTTCTCTTGTCCGACTACTTATCATTCCTCATATTCTACCCAGCTATTCGGGGTTTCTGATACCGCAACTTTGATCTGTACGTCTTCGGGAATGCGTTTTTTGGTTTCGTCATAAATGTATTGGGCAATCATTTCGGCGGTAGTTTCGTAATTATCCGGTAATATTTCATTCAAAATACCGTGATCTAACCCACCTTTGGTAACATCTTTTTTTGCCCAGCGTAAGCTTTTGAAATCAGCCACCATAACGGGGTGGGGACAGTGTTCGGAGGCGTGCAGGGTTGAGGATGTGGCTTCTAATCGTACTGTATAGGTATGTCCATGCATCCGACCACAGGGTCCATCGTAGTCTTTGATGTAATGGGCGCTATCAAATGTAAATTCAGTTACCAGTTTCCATTTAGACATATTTTTTACCGTTAGTCATTTGTCATTTGTCATTTGTCATTTTATATTTATTTAACAATTATTTTAGTCACAATTGAGTCAGGGCGGGTTTAGTTACATCGGGGTAGGGTCAGAAAGGATGGTTGTGAAACCCGCCCCTACACACCAATAAAAAACAGGTTTATTCGCAGGTCGTGAAGGGTCAACACTATTCTATCCTCCAACACTGATTTGATATAACAACATGGGTTCGTCAATTCCTCTTAAGAGGCGATGTTCACTATCGGTGATGTGTAATTGTAAGTGGTTTTTGACCGCTTCATACACTATCCATGAAATACAAATCCCACCGGGTTTGGCTTGAGATTGTAAACGGGCGGCAATATTGACCCCATCGCCTTGGACATCGGTGCCATTGAAGAAAACATCGGCTAAGTGAATGCCAATTCGATGCTGTAATACCTCCTCATTCGGTAATCCTCTGGCGGCGAGGGAGAGGGTTTTTTGAATAGTTTGAGAACAATCAACGGCTTTGACGGCGGAGACAAAGTACATGAGTAATCCATCGCCCATGGATTTGAGAACTTCTCCTTCAAATTGGTGGCATAATTTGGTCATGAGTTTGAGATCACGATGAATGGCGGCGAGGGTGGGTTGTTGGTTTTCATGCTGTTTTTGGGTGGAGTCTTTGATATCGGTAAAGACAATAGCGGCTAGGACATTATCTCCTAGAGAATGGGGAATAATTCTGCCTCGGTGTTCTTTGGTGTCTTGGCTTTGAGGCTTCTCTGGATTTAGGCGATCGCAGAAATACTGGCGGTATAAATCATTACGAATACTCACTTGATTTCCTACCAGATAGACTAATCCCATACTATTGAGTTTAAACGCGATCGCGCCTTTTAGCTGCACCGGGCGATCGGCTTCCAGGATTTGGGTTAGGGCGTCGGCTAAGTCGGGATGTTTTTCTAAATTCCAGCGATGTAAGCGCAAGTGATCCGCATAGATTCCGGTTTCAGTAGGGGCGTCTTCTAGGAGTTGGTTTAAGGTAATATCCTGACGGGCAATTTTATACAGGGCTAATCGTATCAAATGGGGATGTCCTCCCACCATTGCCATTAGTTCTTTGACATCATTCCAAGTGAAGTCTAATCCATAGCGCAAGGCTAAGTCTTGCACCTGATGGGCGTCAAATTCGGATAATTCAATCGGTAATCCGACATTAAAGGGGGATTGGTCGTTACTCAGGGGAATATAAACTTCTGTGCCATGAACAATAATCAGGCGAAAGTTTTTCCAAATTTCATGTTGTTTTGCCTTTTCATGCCAAGCCCGAAGTAAGCCAAAAAAGTCATCGGCGACCTGTTCGTAATGAAAGATGCGGTCAACGGCATCGAGTCCTAATGCTAAGGGACTTCTCAGGGTAGGTAATAGATATTTTTCAAAATAATTGGTACAGTTTTTTTTACTACCCAAAAACTTACTCCAACGGTTTTCTAACTGAATCGGTAAATGTAAGTCATCGGTAACAGTAGCACAAAACCATTGCAGGAATTGATTTAAATCCGCAAAGACTTCCCGTTCAGCTAACTCAAAGTTTAAGGCGACAGACTGACATCCTTGTCGTTCAGCGTGATACAGTAATCGCACCATGAGGGAGGTTTTGCCCATTTGTCGCGGCGCTTTGATCCGAATCAAACTTCCTGGCTTACTAATTTCTTCATAGGCGCGAGATTCATCGGCTGGACGTTCGACGTAGCAGGGTGAGGCTAAATCAAGTTGTCCTCCGGGTAGTTCCCAGATGGGAGAGGGGAAGGTGGTTGTACTGACTGGAGAAGGCGGTGGGGGAGTCAGAGTTTCGGAGTTCTTGGTATTTGCGTCTGGCAATCCTTCGAGGATTAAACGTAACGTTTTAATCGTGACTCGTTTCCCGGTGACTGCAGACAACTGTTTCCATAACTTCGGCGCTAAATCGCGCTGGACAGTATTTTGGCTATAGCCCATGACTTGAATGGTTTTGAGTTTCTTGCCTGCTAAGGCTTGACTCAGGATAGTCTTTTGGGCTTCGTTAAGTACGCTTCCTGTCTTCTGGGCAATCCAATACTCGGCTAATTCGATCAGTCTTATGACCTCTGCATCTGCCATCTGGCATTCCAATTCATACCTCTGATGACCACGCTAGCATAAAACTGAACTTTCTGAATTTTTTGAATAATCCGAAGGTTCCCTTCAGTGAAAGTTCTGACTTTCCTGAATAAAATCGCTGAATAAGAAAGCCAATCAATTTATGCTGATTTTTTTATCATTAAAGTATAAACTGGGGCATTGCTGTCTTACAAGTGTAATATTAAACATACAGTGAAAACAGGAGGCTCCAGGGCAGAGGGCAGAGGGTAATAAATCAAGACTGTGATTCTACAGTTATACTCGATACAAAATAGAGATAAATACTATTGTTATGCTGGATTGGTTCGCGGCTTGGGGTGTCTATTCCGTTACTGGCTTTGTGTTTCGGGATGTGTTAGCGCCTCTGGCGAAGGGAACGCTGGAAGATTACACGAAAGATTTTCTTAAGGATTGTATTCGGGATTTTTCCGGGCGTTTTGAAGATGATACGCTAAACACGGTTGTCGGGAAAGCGTTGAAAGAGTTTCTGGTGTTGGTACAGCAGGAGTTGGAAGATGCTGAGGTGTCGGAGGTGGAGGTGGAAGAGTATTCTCCGGCGTTAACTAAGTTTATTCACAATTCCTCGGTGAAGGGGATTCTGGGGAGTGGCTTTCAGGATGAGTGTTCGAGTTTGGATACGCAGGGGTTGGGGAATCTATGGTATCAGCTAAAAGGGCGATCGCTTCCTGAAGAGTTTGATTGGGAAAGGGTGGGGAAAAGGTATCTCAGAAAAGTCAAGGCGTTAATCCGGGAATCGCCTGAATTGCGGGAGAT
>CAZNNK010000033.1:0-16622 GCA_964574085.1 uncultured Coleofasciculus sp. | reverse complement strand
CTCAGTTCCCTAATTAGAGCTTGCTGCAAAACTCCGAAACCCTTATCTATCAAGGATTTGAGTAGCATGAACATTGGCTCATCTTCAAGAACATAAGGTAAAACCCTTTCATACCCTTGCACCGCTATCAGGGAAAATGTATCATTGCTCCCCCGGCTCCCCCTACTTCCCCTGCTTCCCCTGCTCCCTACCCCACCACAAGACTTATTCAGCAGCCCCTAATTATTCATACATCCCCATATTTTAATTGTCTTATCCAAACTTCCACTGACTAAATATTGCCCATCCTGACAAAAAGCTAAACAGGTGACAGCCTGCTTATGTCCCGTCAATGTTTGAATTTGCTTTCCCGTCGCCACATCCCAAACCTTGATCGATTGATCATTTCCCCCACTGATTAAAACTCGTCCATATCGACTAAACAGCAGACTATTCACCGCAAAATAATAGCCCTCCAACGTATGTTCAACCTGGTGAGTTGCTAGATTCCAGAGTTGGATTTGTCCTTGCCAATTGGTACTCGCTAATGTCAACCCATCAGGATTCATCGCTACTTGATTGGCGTAACTTTTCAATGTCCGAGGTCGATCTCTCGTCCGCCAATCCCATAGCTTAATCTTGCCATCCCGACTGCTACTGACTAAGGTATTACCATCAGCACTAAACGCTAGACTCCAAATCTCATCCGTATGCGCCCCTAGAGTTAATTGATTACTAAACGTACAAATCAGTTTACCTGTCTCCAGATGCCACAGTTTAATCGTGGTATCCTGACTCCCACTGGCGATAATTTGACCATTGGGATGAATCGCGATCGCCCGAATGATATCTTGATGTCCATAGAGACTATGGCGAAGTTCTCCCTGATCCCAAATCTCGATCACCTGACTTGCACCATTTCTAACTCGCACGACTGTTTTCACATCCTCAGTCAATGCCAAAAATTCTTTCGCTTTGGGATATTTGGGAATCTTGTAGAGGACTTGTTCCGTCTGCCAATGGTACACTCGAATAGTTTTCCCGCGTAAATAGGCAATCCTTGTCCCATCGGGACTGATCGCAATAGATTGACCCGCTTTCTGGGTGGTGATATTCTCAAACAGGTGATAAGGGAGATACGCATTAACCGCCCGTTTCGCCTCTCGTTCGCTGCGATCGCGCAACAGTAAATAGGCAATTCGCTGCACTTGTTCTGATTTATCCTGCAAGGCGGGGATAATTACCCCTAAACCCGATTCTCCATACTTGGACGCCTGTTTAAGTGCAGCAATTCTTACCGTCTCATCCTCACTTGCCAGACGCCGCTTCACCCCTGCAACTCCGCCTAAAATAACCGCACCCCGAGGTGCAGCATAAGACGAACCAAGAACCGCATCATTGTCTCTGGGTTGATTAAACTGTTCGACCATAATCGTTTATGATATCATTTCCCTTTATTTCTCCAATTCTATAAAAACTTACCCCAAATCCTGCTAAATTCTCTGCGTTCCTCTGCGTTCCCCTCTGCTACCTGAAGCGTTGAACAAACATCAGATTGGATATTACAAACTACTAATTATATGATGTCCGGACTCATCACCCCTAATAAAAATGTAGAGATCTGGTTACCAAGCCCCTACTCCCCATCACCGTAATTATGGGTATTCAACCGGACATGATATTACTTATGAATAAATCCCGATCGCGTCCCCTTCACCCCAACCTTGTGATACACCGCTTGAATCTCAGGTGCCGCTAGCGATCGATTAAACAATTGCACATCACTCATCCTACCCTGAAAGAATCCCGGTGAACTCGGATGATCCGAACGCCGTCCCAATCGCAAAGGCTTAAAATTATTCAGCGAACCCTGTCGTCGAGTCGGATTAAACCGATTCCCCACTTCAATCCCATCCGCATACCATCGTCCCCCATCCGTCGCATCTCGGTCAACGGTAACCATCAGATAATGCCAGCGATCATCAGCAATTAAGCACTGACTATCATAATTCGTCCAAGCTGACTCGATTCCATCCGCTAATTGTAAACCCAACCGACCTTTATGCAGATATAAACAATATCCTTGCACCGATCCCGAGGTTTCCACACGCTTATCCAAAATCACTTCAAGTCCGCGACAGCGAGTTTTAACACCCACACCAATAGAGAAATCCCCCACCCCAAAATTCAAGGCTGATCCATGGGGAATTTCCACATAGTCATCGCCATCAAATTGCAGCGCACTCCCTAACCCTTGAGGTAAAACAAATTCCACAAACCGATAGGAATCAGGATTCACCTCATCCGGATGTCCTGCGCCTCCTAATCCCGCCATCCGCCCCGGAACAATCGTCACTGGCGTCGCACCCTTAATTGTGCCATCATTTCCCCCCACACTATCTGCCACGATGTCTCCTTCGGTTTCATTTAACCGCCACCAAGCCACCCGATTAGCCGGGACATACTCTTGGATCGCTTCTTTCACCCACGGTTCTGCCTTATCCCATAGGAGTAAATAGGCGGCTTGTCGTACCCGTGGGGATTCATCTTGCACAAAGGCTTGCAACAATAAATTTAAGCCTGCATCCCCATAGGTTATGGCTTCGCTAATAGCAGCTAAACGTTGTTCTACGATAGGAGAGGTTAAACGCATCCTCATACCAGCAATACCTCCTAAGACGACGCCTTTAGTCGGGGGTGGATTGTTTCCACCGAAAACGGCGTCATCCGGTCTTGGTCGCTGAGAATCGTTTGCCATCGCCCTTATTTCCCTATCCTCTTTACTTATAGCAAAAGGCAGAGGGCTCCAGGGCAGAAGGCAGAAGGTAACCCCCATTTACTATTGAAGGAAGATACCTCCAGATTTGCTCCGGAGGCATCTTTTGATTTTAGGTATAGTATTACGAGTTGTTAAGCAATCATGGTTGTTACCCCTTCTACCCCCCCTACCGTTAACGGTTCTGAGATCCGAGGTGAGATTCGCGCCTTGGAATCTCAGCTAGTTGAGTGGCGTCGGCGCTTTCACCAACGCCCGGAATTAGGGTTTACAGAACACCTGACGGCTGGATTTGTTGCCCAAAAGTTACAGGAGTGGGGAATTGAGCATCAAACGGGTATTGCCCAAACCGGGATCGTGGCTACAATCGAGGGCGATCGCCCAGGTCCGGTGTTAGCGATTCGGGCAGATATGGATGCCTTGCCGATTCAGGAAGAAAACCAGGTTCCCTACCGATCGCAACATGAGGGAATTATGCACGCTTGCGGTCATGATGGACACACCGCGATCGCATTAGGTACAGCGTTCTATCTTTCCCAACACCGCCAAGACTTTGCGGGTACGATCAAATTCATCTTCCAACCGGCTGAAGAAGGACCCGGCGGCGCGAAACCGATGATTGAAGCTGGCGTCTTAAAAAATCCGGATGTGGATGCTATTATTGGGCTACATTTGTGGAACAATTTGCCCCTGGGAACGGTTGGCGTTCGCCATGGTGCTTTAATGGCAGCAAGCGAGCGATTTCAGTGTAAAATTTTAGGCAAGGGGGGACATGGGGCAATGCCACATCAAACCCTAGACGCGATCGTCATTGGCACTCAAGTGGTCAACGCCTTGCAAACCATTGTGGCTCGTAATGTTGACCCGATTGAATCAGCCGTGGTTACGGTGGGAATGTTTCAAGCTGGTACAGCGTTTAATGTCATTGCTGACAGCGCCAAAATGAGCGGCACAGTGCGCTATTTTAATCCGCAATGGGCAGGGTATTTCAGCCAGCGTATCGAGCAAATGATTGCAGGTATTTGTCAAAGTCACGGGGCGCAGTATGAACTAGACTACCAGCCGCTTTATCCGCCTGTGATCAACAACGCACAGATAGCCGAATTGGTTCGATCCGTAGCTGAAGAAGTCGTCGAAACCCCTACAGGAATCGTACCCGAATGCCAAACCATGGGCGGGGAAGATATGTCATTTTTCCTAGAGGCTGTACCGGGTTGCTATTTCTTTTTGGGATCAGCGAACCCCAGTAAAGATTTAGCCTATCCCCATCACCACCCCCGGTTTGATTTTGATGAAACTGTGTTAGCAATGGGAGTAGAACTATTTGTTCGCTGTGTGGAAAAATTCTGCCAGTAATTCTCGATATTCGGGAAACCTGACAATCTAGGGTGTGCCTGCTAGATCAACGAAACGCGAAATCAGGGTAAGGTAACGAGTTCAAGGCTTTTATAGCTTTGCCTTTTATCCTTTCCCTCGCGTCGATTCGCAAAGGGTGGGTCTATCGGTGCCAAACGAGTCTCGCGATCAGTAAATCAAACCCTAGAAAAATATAGAGGAATTACCTCCCTCAGGAGAAGTCTATGTCAGCCCCCATCTACCTGAAACTACTGTCAACCCTAACCTTATGCCTAACCGCCCTAGGGTTCATGTCATCGGGCTTAACCCAACCCATTGTTTCCGATGACAGTACCGATACGACGGTGAATCAAGAGGGAAACCGCTTCGATATTGAGGGGGGGGAATTGTCAGGAGATGGCGCGAATCTCTTCCACAGTTTTAGTGAGTTTGGTTTAGATTCGGGACAAATTGCCAATTTTTTATCCAACCCATCGATACAGACTATTCTCTCACGAATTACTGGTGGTGATCCATCGGTTATTAATGGGTTAATTCAAGTTAGTGGCGGCACTTCTAATCTGTTTTTGATGAATCCGGCGGGTATTATCTTTGGCAGTGAGGCTCAATTAAACGTCCCCGCCGCGTTTACCGCCACAACCGCTACAGGGATTAGTTTTGGCGATAACCTGTTTAATGCCACTGGGATCAATGATTACACCTCTCTGGTGGGAACGCCCAATGGCTTTGTCTTTAATACACCAGAACCCGGTTCTATCGTTAATACAGGCACACTGGAAGTCAATTCTGAACAGAATCTCAGTCTAATTGGCGGTACGGTTGTGAGTACGGGTGAATTAGTCGCCCCAGACGGTCAAATTACTGTAACCACCGTTCCTGGTAATCAGTGGGTTCGGATTAGCCAAGCGGGACATTTGCTGAGTTTAGAGGTTCCGGCGGCGGCGACGGAAGTGCCGTTTACGCCTCTTTCGCTTCCACAATTGCTAACGGGAGGAAACGTGGGTAACGCCACAGGTTTGTCGGTGAATGAACAGGGTGAGGTTGCGCTTACGGGTTCAGGGATTTCAATTGATAATGGTGATCTGGTTGCCAAGACGGTAACGGGGGGATCAGCGTTACTTTCAGCAGAGAATAATCTCACGTTGGTGGAGAGTCAGTTAACCACAACAGGTGATTTGCAACTATTGGCACAGGATACGGTACGGGTGCGCGATACTGTGGCGAATCCATTTATTGCCCAAGCCGGAAATGATTTAATTGTTCAGGGAAACCAAGGCGTTGATATCTTTGCCTTGAATCATTCCGCCAGTGGTTTCTTCTCTGGTGGGGATATGGTATTCCGTTCTAGTAATACCATAGGTGGAGATGCTCACTACTTGGCGGATGGCGATTTTCGGATTGAACAATTGGATGGTAGTGTCGGAAATTTAGAGAGTCCCTATGATCCAATTATTTTAGCGTCAGGAAATGTTACCTTGGGAGATTATATAGGAGCTTCGCTGCATATTTTAGCTGGGGGGAGCGTCAATATAAGAAATGTTACGATTACGGGTGCAGATACAGTAGCAGATACCATTTACCCCGGAAATACTGCCTCATTTAAAGGAATAACACTAGGGGATTTGGCAAGGGTAAACTTGTCAAATGGTGAATCAGTAACAATTCAGGGAAATGTGCAACCAACGTTAGATATTAGAGCAGGAATTGATTGGACTGATCTAGGAGGAGCGCCGGGAGAGGTAGATCCAGCGCTACTAAATCCTACGTTTACTACCCCCGCAGAAAATGCTGATATTGTTGTTGGTAATATTATAATTAGCCAGCCAAACAGTATAATTTTACTAACGAATCAATATAATCCCAAGGATTTAGCCGTTGTCGAGACGAGAAACATCGAAACTGGACAAATAAATGTAAGCGTTGATTCGGGAAATGCTGGATCTGTTGCTATTGACTCTCGTGGAAATATCATAACTGATCCAATTAAATCGAGGACGGATGGGAGTGGTAATGGGGGTGATATCCTCCTCAACGCCGCAAGCAATATTGACATTGGCAATGCTGGTGGTAGTGATATCGATTCAAGGGGTGATAATGGCGGGAATATTACGCTTAATGCTGGTGGTACGATTAGTATGACGAATGCTCTTTCCAGAGGAAGAGATACAGGAACTACGGGGGATGGAGGCGATATTAGGATTACAGCGGGAGGGAATATTAACAGTGGAAATATCCAGACAAGTGGTGCAAATGGCGGAGAAATCACGATCAAGATCAATGGCGATGGTGTAATTGACACCACAGGTCCGTTAGGAAATGAAGGAACAATAGAATCCTGTAGTAATATTACCTGTGATGGTGCAGGTGAAAGTGGAAATATTGCGATTGAAGCAACCAGTATTATCACAAGAGGGATTCAGTCAAATGGTAGTTCAGATGGTGATATTAGCCTGACAAGTGATGAAATTCAGCTTAAACAAGCGGACAATCCTAGTATCCGACCTGAAGTTCCTTTTATTAGAGGAACTGGAACGCTTCGGCTTCAGCCATTGGATAGAGAAACAATCACTGTAAACACAGGAAGTAATGATCTAATCCTAGATAACCCTCTCCAGCTTGGTGGCAATGTCAGTTTCAATACGAGTGGTGGTAATGTTACCTTGAATGGCACGGTTGATGGAGAGTATGATTTAAGTTTAAATACGGACACAGGAACAGCACTATTTAATGGTATTGTTGGTAGTCTAAATTCATTAAATATTATCAGCACGGACGCTAACGGAAAAACGATCATCAATCGTGACATAACCGCCAACCAGCTAGAATTCAACAACATGGTGGAAGTGCTGTCAGACTCAACCTTAACCTTGACACAAAGCGATATGCAGCCATCTCCGAGCATCGACTTTATGGAAAGTGTTGAATTAAAGGCTGATCTGACGATAAGCACGATTAGAAATAGTCAAATTAACTTTAATAGCACGGTTAATGGGACTTATGATTTGACCGTACTAAATCCAGGAGAAACAACATTTATAGGTGAAGTTGGCAGCATCAGCCGTTTGAATACTCTTAGGACAGATAACGAGGGAACAACCCAAATCAATAACAATATTACCGCTAATCAACTCGACATCCAAGATGCAGTCGAGGTGCTGTCCGACTTATCGTTAACGGCGGATGAAATTGAATTTGGCTCAACGATTACGGGAACCAATCAAAACCTGATCCTTCAATCGTCAAATACTACTGATATCTTTAGCCTAGCCGGATCAGGGAATTCCTCCGAGGAAACGGGATTTCAAGATGGTTTCAATAGTCTGACAATTCGCAGTACGAATAGCGGCGGACAAATTGATTTAAGCAATCTCACGTTCAGTGATCCCGTAACAATTCAAATGCCTGATGGTGTGATCGCGATTAATGGCAAGATTACGGGTACAGATGATGCTTCAATTACACTCAACAGTGCCACGACTAACCTAAATGCTAATATCACCACGGCAGGCGGAGGTATAGCGTTTAATACAGGAAGTGTTGAACTAGGTAATGATGTTACACTCAACAGTGGTAGTAATCCGATTCGCTTTCAAGGTACAGTTAATGGCAATCATGATTTGACACTATTGAGTTCAGATACAACCACCTTTGGCGGCGCGGTTGGTAGTTCTACCCCACTCGATACTCTCACCACTAAGCTTGATGGAATTACTCAATTTAATGATAATGTCACGGCGAATCGCTTGGATTTACAAGATTCGGTAGATGTACTATCCAATTTATCCCTAACCGCCGCAGAAATTGAATTGAATTCAATTGAGACAAGCACCAATAAAACCCTGACACTGCAACCTCTCGATCCGAACCAAGACTTTAGTGTAAATGGTGGGATATTCCAAGACGGTTTCCAGAGTATAACCATTGGTGGAGAATCAGGGAGTGGCACAATTACACTAGATAATAATGTTACGTTCAATGATCCTGTGACGATTCAGTCGCCTAGTGGGGAAATTGTTCTTAATGCTATGCTGATGGGTAGAGACAATGGGGCTATTACCCTCGATGCTGCCACGACAACACTGAATTCTAATATCACAACTACAGGTAATAGTCTCACGTTCTTAGGAGACAGGGTTAATTTAGGCGCTGATGTTGACCTGAATACGGTAAATGGTAATATCAGATTTGATGGCATCGTAGAGGGCGATCGCACTTTACGTATCTTCAGTACCGGAACCACTACATTCTCTGGTGCTGTGGGTAGTATCACACCGTTAAATAGTCTCACCACTGACGCCGGAGGAACCACCCAATTTGGCGGAAATGTTACCGCGAATCGTTTAAGCATCCAAGATACCCTCGCCGTCTTATCGGATTTATCCCTAACTGCATCAGAGATTACCTTGGGTGCAACGGTAACGGGATCAAATACTAATCTGGTTTTGCAACCGCTGAATCCCACTCAAAAGTTTACCCTCACCGCAGGCGTGTTTGAAGACGGGTTCCAGAGTCTCAGGATTGGGAGAGAAAATGGCAGTGGCGCGATCGCACTCAATGGCAATCTCACCTTCAGCGATCCGGTAACTATCCTATCACCAACTGATTCAGGTTCGATCACCGCCACAGGTACAATTACCGGATTCGATAATGCCACAATCACCCTTCAGGCAAATCAAGATATTAACGTCAACGATATTACGGCTAATGCGGGAATTTCTCTCACCAGTAATCAAGAGGCTGTCACTACCGGAAATCTGAATACGTCGGGAGTGAATCAAGGCGGAGATATTACAGTACAAGCCAAAACTGAGATTCAAACGGGTGCGATCGATTCCAGTGCAACGCAGGGCGATGGAGGGAATGTCACCTTAGATCCAGAAAACGATATCGAAGTGGATTCGATTAACGCTCAAGGTGGCAGCAATGGCAGAGGTGGTAACGTCGATATTACCACAGAACAATTTTTCCGTGCCACCGAGACATTTAGCGATCGCACGGGTACAACAACCAGTATCTCCACCGCAGGCGGGAATGGCGGTGGATCAGTGATCATCCGCCATCAAGGAGGGCAATTTATCCCCTTCACCGTTGGGCAAGACTACAATAACCGTAATGGAACCCGAGGCGCGATCGCCACCGGAAGCGATAATCAAATTACCGAGGGTTCCTATCCCAATCCCTATACTCAGGGAATCGCCCCAAGTCAGATTCAACTGATTACACCGGAAACCAGCCGTGAATTGTCCGCCGAAAATCCACTGATTCTGCAAAAAGAGTCCCCCTCACAACCTCAGGTAGAAACCAGCGTGCCATCTGTTACTATTGACACCGTATTTGGCACAATTGATGCGGCGTATACCCAAGAATTTGAAACCTATCTCGACAAATCAGGCACTCAAATTCTCACCCTAACTGAGGCGCGTCAACTCTTGCAGGATATTGCCCAAGAAACAGGCGTTAAACCTGCATTAATTTATGTCATGTTTGTTCCCAGTAGCCTTTCTTCTGCAACGGCTACCCCCCAGGACAATGATCAACTGGATCTCGTTTTAGTTACCGCCCAAGGAGAAACCATTCACAAATCCATCCCCATCACCCGCGCTGAAGTTTTAAAAGTGGCGCAACAGTTTCAACGAACGGTAACTAATGTCCGAGATGCTACGGGTTACTTAGCCCCAGGAAAACAACTCTACGACTGGTTAATTACGCCATTAGAAGCGGACTTGCAAGCCCAAGGCATTCAAAACTTGGTGTTTGTGATGGACAGAGGATTACGTTCCATTCCCGTCGCCGCCCTACACAACGAACAACAATTCTTAATCGAGAACTATAGTGTCGGAATCATGCCCAGTTTAAGCATCACCGATACCCGCTTCCAAAGTGTGAAAGATACCACAGTATTGGCGATGGGGGCAGAAAAATTTAACGATAAAAAGCCGTTACCTGCCGTTCCGGTGGAATTAGAAGCCATTACTCAGAAATTATGGCAAGGTCAATTTTTCCTGGATGAAGGCTTTACTCTAGATAATCTGAAAGCCCAACGGGAAAAACAATCCTTTGGCATTGTTCACCTCGCCACCCATGCCGATTTTCGTCCCGGTGCGATTAACAATTCCTATATCCAGTTATGGAATAGTAAGCTACGCCTGGATCAATTGCCAGAATTAGGATGGAATGATCCCCCCGTCGAACTACTGGTACTCAGCGCTTGTCGAACTGCATTAGGGGATGAAAATGCCGAGTTAGGCTTTGCTGGATTAGCAGTGCAAGCGGGAGTCAAATCAACCTTAGCCAGTTTGTGGTACGTCAGCGATGAAGGTACATTGGCACTAATGACCCAATTTTATGATCAGTTAAAAACCGCCCCCATTAAAGCCGAAGCCTTACGACAGGTGCAAGTCGATATGCTGAAGGGGCAAGTTCAACTGAAAAATGGTCAACTGATTACGTCGGCGGGAACGATTTTGTTACCCTCTGAACTGCCTCAATCGCAAGATTTAACTCATCCCTATTATTGGGCGTCTTTCACCATGGTGGGAAATCCGTGGTAAAGATTATCCCGTAGCCTTAAGCCCTGGCGATTAGAAATCGCGGCTATACAAACAAAGTCCGCCTTACAATTTTGCTACAGTAAGTTTATTTGGCTAATTCCCTATCTGTTTTCAACTCTTGTGCTGTCTGCCCTCTGGCTTGTGTTGGAAAAAACCAAGAAATATCTATTCAGTCGCCACCCTCAACCCCGCTTGCAGGGCGCTTGGAATTGCGCCCAAGTCGGATTCTTTATTTTTCCCTGGTTTCCCGCTTTGGGGGCTGTGGGTGTGGGTTTTGCTTTAATCGGAACCTGGTGGCAAGACTATCGCCGGATGATTCGGCGTCCTCTAAACTGGGGACTGGGAATCTTGAGCCTTTGGCTAATTTTCAGCGCGACGCAAGCCTATAACTCCACGGAAGCATTCCTGGGTTTAGCAAATTTCCTGCCATTTTTGGCTTTTTTGGCAGCATTCAGTGCCTTAATTCAAACACCAGCCCAGCTACGGCGTCTCGCCTGGATTCTGGTGATTCCGTCTGTACTGGTTGTCATCCTCGGTTTCGGGCAGTTATTTCTGGGTTGGGCGCACCCGCCACAGTTGCCAGCTTTATTGGGTTGGGTATTAGAAGCCAACGGAAATCCGCCGGGGCGGATGGCTTCAGTATTCATGTACGCTAATATTCTGGCGGCTTATCTGCAAATTGTCTTTACTTTGGGATTAGGACTATGGATTGACACATTTCAAGCTTGGCGACAGCAGGAAGCAGGGAAACAATGGCACGTCTCGAACACAGAGGGAGACCTCAACTTATAAACGGGGGTGGAAATTTATAATGCGATAGCGCAAATCCTGACTCAAAACAAAACTGCAAGAGGTGGGGTGATTGTCGCGGGTTTGGCTTTTGCTCTTTACCAGGGATGGCGTTGGTTGATAGGAACAGTAGTTGCTGCGGCTGTCGCGGTATTAGGGGCGGCGTTTAGTCCTTCTCCGTTACGAGAGGGATTGCGAATGATTGTTCCGACTTATTTTTGGGCGCGACTCACGGATCAGCTTCATCCCGATCGCCCGGTAGCGTTGATGCGGATAACCCAATGGCGCTTTGCTTTATCGCTGACTCAGCAACGTCCTTGGACTGGTTGGGGATTGCGGAACTTTACGCCGCTTTACGAACAGCAGATGGATCTGTGGCTCGGTCATCCCCATAATCTAATACTAATGTTGGCGGCTGAAACGGGTATTCCGGCGACAATCCTATTTTGTGGCTTAGTGGGCTGGATTTTCGGGCAAGGTGTTCTCTGGATCAACAAAGCGCGATCGCTCTCAAGTCGCGATCGATTAATCGTCTTTAGTTATTTAGTCGCATTCGGCGGCTGTATCCTATTCAATATGCTGGATGTCACGCTCTTTGACTTACGGGTGAATACCTTGGGGTGGCTACTTCTATCTGCGATCGCGGGGGTGACTACTTCTGGAGGTCATCAAAACAAAGGCGATTCATCTGTACAGACGTAGTACACAAAAGACAAGGGAATTTCTACAGCTTTTCTAAATAGCTTAACAAGTCTGCCATTTCCTGAGGACTAGGCTGGAACTTTGGCATCGGCGGGGTTTGACCACTAATCACCTGTTCAATCAGACCCGTTGGGGATCTGTGTTTAGAAATATGTTGTAAGCTAGGTCCGACCTTGCCGTCGGCGTGCATACCATGACAATCGGCACAATTGATTTCAAAAATAGCCTGTCCTCGAACTGGATCACCGTTTAGTGACAAAACGTTCTGGATATAGGGATCGGAAACTTGCAGCATCTGAAATCCGAAGATGCCGATGCCAATCACCAGTAGTAGCGCAAGTACCACAGTGGTAATCCGCCGAACTAGGACTTGAGGTTGGTCAAGCTGGTTCTCCAAGGGATCTCCTGCCAAGTTGAGAATATTTGAACAAAGTTGAACTGGACTCACACTGCAACACAGGTAGAGTTACCCAGGAGGGTATTAGTGTAACAGATTAGAAAGAAGTATGTCGATTAATAAACCTAGCTTAAAATTTATGGACTAAGTAAGCAAGGTGGAATCATGGATGTCGTGTAGCTAGCAATACGGAAGATACTGAGTCCCTGGTCTTGCTGGCATTGAGTAGCAATTAGGTCATCTCACCTAGTAGGATGAGAAACAAGTAAAAAAACTTAGTCTTTGGAGAACGATCATGGTTGAACCACTGCTGTCGGGAATTGTCCTGGGCTTAATCCCTGTTACATTAGCTGGATTATTTGTCGCGGCGTACCTGCAATATAAGCGGGGGAACCAATTGGAATTGTAGTAGAGACGTAGCATGCTACGTCTCTACACTCACGGCGAGTTTGAGGTATAGTTATCATAAATAGCTTGCACATAATGCCCTAAACCCGCCCCAACCCACCAGGTTCCCTGAGCGAAGTGAAGGTTAAAACTTCTCCGAGAGGCGGTAAAACACTAAGGCTGTGTTACCGTAGACTTTCTGGCGACAAATTTCCAGTGTAGAGACGTAGCATGAGGAATCTCTACAGTCATCATTTCCTTTTACCTTGCCACCTTCCTCCTTCCCTTCTGCCTGCTGCCTTCTGTCCTCTGCCTTCAATAGTTGAGGTGTCCAATGGTTAGGACTATACTCCACCGCTAATTCACCCTGATCAGCCAGGAGTTGATAATGGGCGATCGCATCTAGAACCGGATTGTATAAATCACTGGCATAAGGGGGATCAAAGTAAATCCGGTCAAATTTCTGACCAGCCAGGGTTTTTAGTCGCCCCACCACATCTCCCCGCATCACCTGAAAGGTTTGCTCTGGCTGAGCCACTTGCTGCCAATTTTGTTGCATAATGGAACAGGCTTTGCCCCACTTATCCATCCCTACCACTAAAGATGCACCGCGACAGAGTGCTTCAGCCCCCATTGCACCTGTACCCGCACAGAGATCCAGCCAACGACATTGGGCGATCGCACCTTGCCAGATGTTAAATACCGCCTCCCGTACCCGTGCTGGTGTTGGACGGGTTTCTAATCCGGGTAACGTTTTTATCTGTCGGTTGCCATAAATTCTCATGAATCTATACCAAGTCTGGTAACATCGGTTATGTATAGGGCAAAGGGTAAGTACTTGCACATAAATTCTGTCCACTGTACTAAGACATGTTAACAAGCCTCAAACCCTTACTGTTCCCTTATCTCATACCGAGTTGCGCTCAAACATAGTAGATAGGAAAAGCAGGGGAAGCAGGGGGAGGGAAAGTTATATCTTTGAATGCAACTTGGTATCAACCGTTAAGTTTAATGAAAGTCCAACTACTTATCATAGAAAAACGACACAAACGGAATCGCTATTTATAAGTAACTTATGCAGTCCTACGAAATTGAAGCTCCTCCCTGGTGGGTACAACGCTGGATTGACTTACTCAATTCCTATCGCTTTAAAAAGCGTTTGGAACGCGCCCGCAAATATGCGAAAGAAGGAAATGTCCTCAGTATTGAATTTGAAGGTCCTCAGGTATTAGCACGGGTACAAGGAACAGAACCCGAACCCTATCAAGTTTCCCTATCAATTGACCCGTTTACTGAGGAAGACTGGGGATATGTGGTGGAAACGATGGCGCAAGAAGCGATTTATTCGGCTCAACTATTAGCGGGAGAAATGCCGGAAAATATTGAGCAAGTTTTCACGGCTAATGGGTTGAGTCTATTTCCCTTCACTCTTGGGGATATTCATTCAAAATGCAGTTGTCCTGATCCCAAAAACCCCTGTAAGCATATTGGGGCAATTTACTATCAATTAGGCGATCGCTTTAGTGAAGATCCCTTTGTCCTATTCCAGTTACGGGGACGCACCAAATCCCAAATTTTGGATGATTTGCGCCGCTTACGTAGTACGGCGGGTGTAGAACCAAAATCTGAGACGAAAGCAGAGGTTGAGTCTCAATCCACTCCATCAACCCCTACCTCCAGTCGATTAGAGGATAAGCAGGAAAAACAGAGAGAACCTGCCGTTGATAGCCCGATCAAACTTGAGCAATTTTGGCAATATGAAGAACCTCTTGATCCCTCTCTGGTTGTCATTACCCCTCCTTCAGACAACCGCACTGTATTGGATGTCTTAGGAACAATCCCCTTAGCAGCGGCTGATAGTCGGGTCATGCAATATTTTCGTGAAGTTTATCAATTGGTTAGTCAACAGGCGATGATGTCAGCCCTGAATCGGGAAACCTAAATGGGGCTTGCTGAATAAGTATTGGGGAGATGGGGTGAGGGGGTGAGAGAGTTGTGCAGCAAGTCCTACTTATCAATGTCACTGTCGATAAGCCAAAGCAAAACGGTCAATCCCGGCTAAATCGGGGATAATCTGAATCTGATAATAACGTCCCTGTTGATGCAACAACTGAGCAACAGTATTACCTTGTCCTGCCATCATTTCTATTATCCAAACGCCTCCAGGACACAGGTAATCGGGAGAAGTATTAATCAGGTGGCGAATGCAGTCTAGACCATCAATTCCCCCATCTAGTGCCATAAGAGGTTCATGATCCCGGACTTCTGGCTGTAACTGTTGTAGCTCATCTTTGGGGATATAGGGAGGGTTGGAGACTATACCACTCAAGTGACCTTTAAGTGCTGCCAAGGGGGAAAACCACGATCCTTGATAAAATTGAATTCTTGAGTCAAATCCTAACTGTTGAGCATTCAGTTGGGCAATCGCGAGAGCATCAGCACTATAGTCAACGGCGTGAATTGTCGCATCAGGAAACGCCTCCGCTAATCCTAAGGCGATCGCACCACTCCCTGTGCCTAAATCTGCCCACGGTCCAGCATCGAGTTGGGGTGTTGGACTCTGCCCCGTCGCACTGACCGCCAAATCAATTAAATACTCTGTTTCCGGTCTAGGAATAAGAACCGCAGGCGACACCTTCAGCGAAAAACGTCGCCAGGGAGTTGCCCCTACAATATACTGTACAGGCAAACGGTCACAAAGACGCCGCTGCCAGAGTTGAGTCAGCACTGACAGCGGATAGCGTAATTCGATGTGCGATCGCGCCTTAAACGACTCTAGGCGCAGCGATAAGGGGTCAAGTCCTGCAACTTCTTGAAGCAACCAATCGACTTCAGCCACAGGGATACCACCCTTTACCGCTAACCGACGGGCGTCTTCTCGCCACAGCCAGAGGTCTTGACCCGATATTGCCAATGTCCTAGAGGATGGCTCTGGCGTTGTAGCCATGAGTAATTAACCTGATTCCCTTTAGCCTAATTTAGATCTATTGAGCAGAGGATTGACGCAAAAATTGTAAAGATTCTTGCGAAGGAATGAGTAGAATTTGCTCAAGTTGAGGGTTATCCTGAGTCTGCAAGGTATTAATAATACCCTCTAGCGGCACAACCTGGATCTGAACACTCGAAGCCAGGTTAGGCTGTTGTTCCTTAAAGCGGTTGACCAAGTTCTGCAACTGTTCTTTGTCAAAGAAAAAGGGAATGACTTGCTGACCCTCCTGTTGAATCGTCAGATATCCTCCCTCTTGTCCTCCTTTTGCCACAAACAGAGGGACACCCCGAAATTCTTGCCCTTGAGGCAAAAGTTGCTGAGCTGACTGCACTTGCTGCTGCACGGGAATATAGGCAAAATCTAGACCATTGGGTTGGTTTTGACTCTGTTGATCAAGTTGGTAGACTTCTGCTAATGATACAGGCACGACCCGGACTTGGTTACCCAACTCAGGCTTTTCCCGCTTCAATCGTTCCACAAAGGCTTCTGCATCCCTCTGGCTAATAAAAACGCCTGCAACTGCTTCATTCTGATTGTTCTGATTAGGAATAGAGGCGACTAAGGGTGAGCCTTCTCCATCAGTGACTGTAAATACAGGTACAGTTTGTAACTTTTCCATCACCTGCTGTTCGGTCAAAGCCAGCGCCCGCAGATTTCCTCCAAAAAAGGAGCCGAGGAGAGTAGTCCCCACTAAGC
>CAZNNK010000032.1:0-16846 GCA_964574085.1 uncultured Coleofasciculus sp. | reverse complement strand
AAGGGGAGGGTTTGGGAGGGGTAATATTTTCACGTTTCATTTGGAACTGCTATATCAGAGGATGCGATCGCTCTTGCCAAAGCCTTTAGTTGTAGTGGAGTGGAACACTTTTAAAAGACAGTTTAGATAATTAGGTTCTAGATGAAGCCTTGCCAATGAAATCTATTGAAACGCTTTGTATGTAAAGGTATTGGAATTTAGATGATATATTACTAATTGACGCTCAATCGTGGACTTGATGTAAAATCAACTCGTCTAGCCCTTAAGAGTGCCTGTAGCAGTGAAAACTGATTCCCTATTCTATCGACTGTTTCAAAGTGCGCCGACCATCTTTTTTGAGCTGATTGGACAGTCTCCAGCTCAAGCCCAAGGTTATGTCTTTCGCTCAGTAGAACTTAAGCAAACTGCCTTCCGCATTGATGGCGTTTTCTTCCCCTGCTAATGAGAATGCGATCGCCCCTTCATCCGCACTTCATTTCGAGTGAATTAATCCGCATTAGCAACTTCTTGAAGGGGTAAGGTGAGCATTGCCCACCCTACTTATAGCTTGATGCAGATTACTGGCGTGGCTTGTTTGCAGGTGGATTGCCTACAATTACTTTAACTAGGATAGCGATCGCCATAATTGTCCAAAAGGTGCTGTCACCCTGAAAAGACGGAGGCGAGAGCGGTTGCGTGGGGACTTCATACTGAGGTTGTATCGATGTTTGATTCATTTGTGTTGATTGTATTTGGTTGTGGGAGTTGGATGAGTTGAGAGAAGTTTGTTGAGTTTGCGAGTAAGTTGTCATAACCAATGATTCTCTTGAAAGTTGTCTATTAATAGTTAAACTCTAGAGAATCTCATATATTGGTTATGAGAAAAATCTCACTTTTATGAGAAACCCTGAGAATGGATAGCAAAAGAGTTAGAGAAAAATTTGATCAACTCCCTCCTAAGCGCAAGCAAGTACTTCTGAAGGTGCTAGCAGATGAGAGTAAGCCAAAGATAGCCTTAGAGTTATGCGATGGGAGTGAACAAGCTGTACAGCAGCATTTAAGACAGCTTTATAAAGACTTTCATATCCAGGGAGATAGAGAACGCAAGCTACCAGCGTTGATACAACTATTTGTACGCTGTATGCCTGAGTTAATCAACAATCGTGTTCCTGGAGCTATTAATGATTTGCTTGATGATAGGGGAACTGCCAAGCTGCATCGAGAATCAGTAGAGCCAGTTAAGGCATTAGCAAGTCAGCTAAGTTTCCAGCAGAAAGTAGACTACACACGGATGCAAAATTTATTGAAAGACGAGAAATGGCGAGAGGCGGATAAGGAAACTTTGGCTGTGATGCTAAAAATCTCGGGTAGAGAGCAGGAAGGCTGGCTTACTACAGAACATATCGAAAATTTTCCTTGCCAAGACTTGCAGACTATTGACCAACTTTGGAAAAAGTACTCAAATGAACGCTTCGGCTTGAGTATTCAGAAACGTATTTGGGAGAGCGTTGGAGGTACTCCTGATGCCGACTATAGAACTGTTTGTTACTTTGGCAATCATGTAGGATGGCGCAGATCAGGGCGTTGGCTGAGTTATGGAAATCGCACCTTCAACCATCTATCTCCAAAGGGACATCTGCCTTACTTGTGCTTTCAAATCAAATTGCCGGATTTAAATCTGCTTGAGTTTGCAGAACTCTTTAATTTTGAGGAAGGGCTAGAGCGTGTCCGTGATTTTGGAGTGAATCGTCTCTTTAATCTTGTACAGAAATGTAGCCTGTAAAGCCCAAGAGTTAAGTTCATAGTCTAATTAACGCCAATACAACCACTTTGAGAGTGATCGTAATACCCCCAAACTTGCCAGAAACGGTTATTGCTTACCTACTCGCCCTCAGAATGCGATCGCGGTGGTGCCAAATCATCAGGTAAGTCATCGATACTCCAGCACAATACTCGACAGAGTGCTTTTACCTGCGGCAGAGTTAACTTAGCTTCCTTATACCGTCCTGTCTCCCAGTTGCTAACTGTCTGCACAGACACATCGACAGCCATAGCAACATCCCTTTGAGTTAGACCCAACTCATCTCTACGCTTCTTTAGTGGGGATTCCTGCTCTAACTCTTGTTTTTCCGTCATCTCAGCATTTTTATAAGTTCCTTATATAAGCAGCTTGACAAATGAACTATAAGCGGCTTATATTTTGGATGGAATAATCAGAGGTCAAGCAACTGAAAAGCTGCTTTACAGCTCGTTAGTTGCCCTTCCAATTTCAGCACAACATAAAAGACCAGCCGACTTAAACAGCCCCGTCTAGATACAGCGTGGCTGACTGGTCTTTCCTTTTCAGTGTCTCATCTTAAACAAATATCCATGAAAAAATCCAAAGCGACCGAAGCTCATCGCGTCGCCACAGACATTGCTGCCCTAAAAACCGCCCTCAAAAAACAGGGTTACATCACCCGCAAGCGCCCCAAACAAGCTGCTTGGACAATTACCCCCCTCAATCACAGAGGAACGGGTAGAAAGACCAAGGAGTGCTACCTCCTAACCTACCAACCCGCCCCCATCAGCACCTGGATACTTCATCCCCAAACCAACGAACCCCAGCGCCAAACCCTCCTCAACATCATTCAACGCACATTAGCCAAACAATCCACCCTCACCGCCAATAAAGTCTCATGAGCTACAAACAACAGCTTTTCCCCTGGTGCATTATCAACCCCCTGCCCAATATGCACACCCGCATCGTCGGACGCTTTCGCAGCCGAAGTGACGCCGAGGGACACCTGCAAGTCCTCCGCCGCATGATTCCCACCCTTTCCTTCGAGATAATGTTCGACGTGACACCAAAAGAAACCGATTCAGAAAACAATCCAGAGACACCCCAATGACTACTCTCTTTCACCGCCTCCAACCTGCCCAGAAATTCCACCGCCTCCTAACCTATTACTCCAGTAGCCAATCAAACAACTCTCTCACAGTCAGATTGAAGTCTTTAGCAAATTCTGGAACGGGTAAACGTGCTTCTGGTTGATCAAAAACATTCGTTGGTCGATCTGAACGATAAACAAAGACTGACTGTTCCTCTGGATCAATGAGCCATCCCATCTTGCTATCGTACTTTAAACAGTGCAGAATATTCTTAGTAACTTTTGTCTGGCTTTGATCAGGGGAGAGAATCTCAATCGTCCAATCCGGTGCGATCGCAAAAGTATTTGCTACCTTACCATTTTCCTGTCGTGGAATCCTCTCCCAAGTAAATACAGCAATATCAGGCACAATTGAGCGTCCGCCAAATGTACACCGAAGTTCAGAAAACGCCCGGGCAATCCGCTTTGATCTGAGGGCGGCGTTAATGGCAGGGGCTAACTCAGTTTGAATGGCGCTGTGTTCTCCTTGAGGCATAGGTTTTTGGATGATTTGTCCGTCGATATACTCGCTCGCAGGTTCGGTTTCTGGCTGTTCGAGAAACTCTTCTAATGTCAGAATTTTAGTCGGTGTTTGTACCATTAAGTTACCTTTACCAGCAGACTGCTATTGTATCAAGCCTATAACGATTAAGGGCGGGTTTTGTTGAACAGTTATCGGCGGGGTAAGCGCATTTTAGTTCCTAAACCCGCCCCTACAATTGATAAACGTGCCAGGATATGTCTCTACACGACTTTACTCTGTCTTCCCCACTACTAGCTGCTATTACTGGATCGACGCTCTAGAGTCCCCTAGCTAAACTAGAATAAGTTGAGAATTGTGGGCAGGAGAGCAAGATGGATACGCCTCTTTTGGATAAGCTTATTGAACACCTCATAGGGATTTTAGTCCATTTTAATGGACTTGAGCTATAAGCCAAGAACTTGAATTCTTGGCAGATACTATCCTCATCGCTCATGCTACTATGACTAACTCGCTCTCCGCATCCACAGAAGGATTAACCATTGTAGACCGAGCCAGGAAACGTTATGGCTGGACGAAAACTAGCACCGCCTGTTGGTGGGAAGATGCTCATACCTCTAGAGCGACTCTACGCCGCTTTTGGCGCGGGGAACGAATTCAAAAAGATGCCTTTATTTCTATCTGTCAAGCTGTGGGGATCAGTGATTGGCAAGCGATCGCACAATTTCCAGAACACCTTAACCTTAATTTACCAGAACTCCCGTCTCCTCTGATTGATTGGGATGAAGCGCCGGATCTGGATCATTTCTATGGACGAACTCAATCGTTAAATCAGTTAGAGGAGTGGATTACTACCGATAATTGTAAACTGGTGGTAATCGTGGGCATGGGTGGAATTGGCAAAACCGCCCTCACCCTTGCTCTATGCGATCGCATTCAGTCTGAGTTTGATTGTCTCTTATGGCGATCGCTAGCTTACCAACCTTCCCTGCTAACGCTACTCGATAGTATCCTGAATACCTTTGAACCAACCGTTATTCAAGATATTCACTCAGGAATCAGACAACTCAGACATCATCTACAACAGCGTCGCTGTCTCTTGGTTCTGGATGGACTCGATTCGGTTTTACACAAGCAAGACGATATTGAAGACTACAGTAAATTGTTGCAATCCTTAAGCCTCAATCGTCATCAGGGTTGTATTCTGATCACCAGTCGCGAACAACTCCCCGGATTTAATGCGATCGCGGCTAACTCGAAGTGGGTTCGCTGTTTAACGTTAGAAGGCTTAGAACAGGCTGATGCAATGGCATTACTGCAAGCTGGCGGATGCACCGGGAAAGAACAGGGATTATCGGCTCTGTGTCAACTGTACCGGGGTAATCCATTAGCATTGAAAACCATAATACCGCTGATTCAGTCGATTTTTGCTGGGAATGTAAACGCATTTCGCTACCAGAATACTATTGTTGTAGGCGATCGCCTAGAAGCCTTGCTCAACCAGCAATTTGACAGATTGTCTGAATCTGAACGCTCAATTGCCTACTGGCTGGCGATTTGGCAAGAACCAATATCATTATGCCGACTACAAAGCCATTTGCTTTATACTTCTGATCCGGGTACTGTTTTAACCGAACTTGCGGCGTTGGAGAAGCGATCGCTCTTGGAAAAGCGATTCAGTGCTGATACACCCTCGTTTACCCTACAACCTATGGTGATGAAAGTGGTAACGGATCGATTAATTGAACAAGCCGTCAGGGAAATGAATCAGGTTGTCCAAAGCGAGGATATCAGTCATCTCCACGTCTTGAGAACCCACTGGCTAATGCGTCCCGGTACTGATGATATTGCCGGCGATCGCATTCTTTGTCAACTCCAGGAACAATTGTTTCGTGTGTATAGCAATTCCCTGTCTCAAACCCTGCTGCAAATTCTCTTCCGGCTACAGGATCACTCTCCTCAAGTTGTGGGCTATGCCCGATGCAATCTCACGGCACTTGTGAAAAAATTAGATCTGGCGTAAATTATAAGACCATTTAGCAGTACATTGAAAAGCATATAAAGACTTGACGCTCTATTCTTGCTTGGCTAAAATTCAGCATCCGACTCAAAGCGGTGAGGTTAATCACAGGTTATATAAAAATGGGGCAACTAGACAATCAACCGGAAAACGCCGAGAATCGGGAACAACAAGCCGCCGCCGATCTCTTGCAATCCATGACTGAGAGTATTGAGGAAATGGAGACGTTGCGTCATCGTCTCATGACTCAGTTTACTCAGGAGATTGAACAACTACAACAAGAGAAAGCCCAGTTGACTGAGGAGATTAAAACACTGCACGATCAACGACAGCAGCAATTGACTCAACAGCCTGAACTGGCGTCTGAGATTGCCCCAATTTTAGCCAATCAACTGCACGATTTACTCAGCCAGCGACTCCAACAACTCACCGAGTCTTCAGAAATACTTTCCGTTGATCAGACGGTGGGACATCATCAGCAAACTATCCAGGAATTAGTGGCTTCCTTGGATGACACCCTGAGAACCACATTTAGAACACTGCAACAGGATCTGAATAGCTATCAAAGCTCAATTTCTCAACAATTGAGCCAGATGTATAGTTTACAGGAACAAGGGGAGGTGATTCTAGAGACATTGGTGAATCGACTCAAAGCGGAAATTCCGCCCCCATCTTCTACCTTTGAACCCCGTTCTCAAATTCCTCCCGCCGCCCCCACTCATCTACCGTTACCCCCTCCAGATGAAAATGGGTCTTCTCCTCGTTCTGATCAGGGCGAAATCGTTAGATCGGCGGCTGAATCACCCTTACCTGTGGTGCCGCCGACTCAGCTTCAATCGCGCCCACCAAAACCATCCACGGGGAAACAGCTAGTCGGGTTAGTGCTGGTGCTGTTATCCTTGCTAGCATTAGCATGTGAAAACGTTTTTGTCAACATTATTTTTAACGCCACAGCGCTCGCGGGAGTTCCAGCATCGGTGGGCGGCTTTTGGCAGCCAACGCTAGGGAATACCTTACTGGTACTATGGTCGCGGATGTTGGTGGTTGTACCCTTGATGGCAATTTTGAGTCGGGGGTTTTATCCGGGGGTGTGGCGAGATATTCAGCAGGTGCTGCGATCGCGCAATTGGGGGTTATTCGGTACTCTCTTATGTAGCGGGTTTTTCCTATTCTTATCCAAGGTATTGCTGTATTGGGCATTAGGAATCATTGCGCCCGGTGTTGCTGTGATTATTTTCTTTATCTATCCCATCGTGCTGTTACTCTTGAGCGATCGCTTTAATCGATGGAGTTATTTCATTCCCTTCGCTACGGTAATTGCTGGGTTTGTGCTGACGACTTTACCCAGTGGTAGCGGGGAACTGTCACAATTCGGCATTACCCTGGCGTCAGGGGCGGCGATCGCCTTTGCGCTGCATTTGATGCTCATGCAAAACTTGGCAAAACAGCTTCATCCGATGCCAATTTTGTTGCTGAATTTAGCCATCGTTCTGATAGTTTCCGCCTTGGGTGTAATGATATCGTTCCCAGCATCGTGGGGTGTAGTCTTTGCGCCGAGTTTGAGTTCAAATCTAGTAATGAGTGGTCTGGTTTTAGGCGGTGTTACTCTAATTAGTTATGTCTGCAACTTCATGGGAATTGCCAGACTTGGTGCGGCTAGTGCTTCGGTTTTAGGAGCTACCTTACCTGTGTTAACCGCACTCTTGGCTTGGATTCTGATTCAGAGTCCATTGACGGTTCCGCAAGTTGTGGGTATGGTGCTGGTAACAATAGGAGTGACGGCTTTAAACATTGCACGGTAAGCGAAGCTATCCCGTAGGGAATCGCGTCATTCCAAAAACAGGGGAGCAGGAGAGTAGGGAAAGCTGGGGAAGCTGGGGGAGCTGGGGGAGCCTGACAGGTGTAGGTTTTTTATTTTAGGGTGGGGACAAGACAAGGAGGACAAGGAAGGAAAGAAGACAAGGGGGAAAAACCGTACAGAATTGGGTTCGGTCAAGCTAACGGTAAAAAGCCGAAACGCCTTATGTTTCGTTAAAAATCTTCCTTGTCTACTGGTCTACCTGTCTACCTTGTCTTACCTAAACCTCAATCTTAAAAAACCTACCCTTGTGAGGCTGGGGGAGCTGGGGAAGCGGGGGGAGAAAAAATTCAATTAGAATTCCTGGTAAGCAGTATTGTCTTGCATCTTGCCTTTTTGAGTGTTGAATTTTGACCTCCATTTGAGCCAAGATAATCAGAATGCTGTGACAATGCGATCGCGTCCTCCAGCAATTGCCAAATTCAGGGCGATCTGAGCCGCTTGTAGCACTTCCTTCGCCGTCTTACCATGTTCGGCAAAACTGGCTACCCCCGCAGAAATTGCTAGAGAACCTAGGGATTGACCCCGATAGTCTAAACTGAGTTGTTCAATCTTCTGTCGCAGTTGTTCGGCGCGTCGTTGGGTGACAGCTAACCCGGCTTCTGGCAATAATAGGAGAAATTGTTGACCGCCATAACGACAGGCAATATCCGACGCCCGAATTTGGCTGGGTAATAAAAACCCAATCTCGCGCAACAGAAAATCAGTCCCAGGTTTCCCAAATCGGTGGTTTAACTGTTCCATCTCATCCATTTCCAATAAAATTACCCCGATGGGCTTAGGTTGACGTTGAGACTTGCGGATTTCTCGCTCAAAACATTCTTCCAGGTAACGTCGGTTATACAGTTTCGTCAGCGGATCTCGAAACGTCTGGGTTTTCAGCGTTTCTCGCAGTTTTAAGTTGGCTAATGCCAAGCCAATATGCTTCGCCACTTTCTCGGCTAACTGTCGAGTTTGGGCAATTCGCCCCCGTTGCAGGGAACTGACGGACAACAACCCCACCGTGTCTCCATGAGCAATCATGGGAACACAAAAGGTTTCCACGGCGGGAGAATTAGCACGAATATGCTGGCAGTTTAAACAATAATGGGTGTCATCAACCAAATGAGACTGTCCGCGTCGTAATGCTAGGCATTCGTGGGGCGAAAAAACCGAATCGCTCGCCAACGGGACAGAACCCCACGTCGCGATCGCCTCCAGCAAGTTTTTTGAGGAGTTCATGACAAAAATCGCCCCAATTTCATCGGGAAAAAGGTGTTGGACTAAGGGTTCAATCGTTGTACACGCTTCTTCCACTGAATAACTGGATTGAAGTAAATCAATCAATTGTTCGAGGACAGGGGTATTTAATTGACTTTGCATGCTTACGTGCGGTTTTCTACGATGAGAGATTATCGTGATGCCCCTGATATCGGTTCTTCTATACTGGCATGAATCTCCCATCGTTGGCATGAAAATGCCTATGATGGGGTTTTCCTGTACACTAGATTTATGCGATAGTCTTCGGAAAAATAAAAGTCGCTGGTTCTGAATTCCGATTATGTCCCCCTGTAGTTTAAGCACATTCCGACTCCGGAACCAGTAATCCTAGCTAAGTGAGGTGCCGAATGATGATTGACGCTGATGCCATAGTTGCCCCTCAAGCCACACCAGCCACCCGATTAGACAAGTCTATTGAACGCTACGAGAAGACGCTGGATGAGCTTGAATCAACGAATAATCCATCTTTTGAGCAGATTGTTGAGGTGATCGTTGCTCGTGATGTGGTTGAGACAAGACGGGAGAAGGATAAAAACCCATCTGGAGCAAGTATCGCCAGAGTGATTAAGTTAGATAGCCGTTTACAGGATCAGCGTGAGGCGATCGCGACTAATCCTGAATTAGCGAAATACATTGATCAGTTACTCGAATGGAGAGAGAATCTCAACCTCTCATCTAACCCCTGGTGGTGGCAGATGATCACTGATCTAGACACCTTACTCAACCAAGCCGTTGAGGAGTACAAACAAGCCCTCTCAGAGCTAGGAGATGTCCGAGAAACATCGACGGAGAAAATATTAGCGGTGCTTCAGGCGCGGGATAAGGTGGCACAACTTTGCCGCGGAGAAAAGAAACTGCCACAGGAAGAAATTGCCAAAATTATGGACTTAGATGATCGCTTGTGGGATCAAGCCTTCGCGATCAACAAAGTGATCAACAACAATGAGAAACTTGACCCATGGAATGATCGTTTTCAATCCCCACTAGACAGTTGGTGGTGGCAACTCGGAACAGAAGAGCCTGATTTTATTGAATATGTAAATGACTACAAGGAAGTCCTCCAAGACGTGCAAAATTTGAAATTTGCTGCCGATGCATCGGAGGAAGACCAAGAGAAAAAAGTTTTACAGTTACTCAAAGCTCGTGATGCCGTTGAAACAGCTATGCAAGAGCAGTCATCGATACCCGAGCGAATCGCTAAAATTCTGATTAATTTGGATGAAGATTTGAAAGATGTGAAACAAAAGCCGTGGGTTCGCACTACAGGAAAGCGATTACGGGTTTGGAAAAAGATGCTAAAACAAGAGGAATCCCATTGGTGGTGGGATTTTAAACTTAGCATATTTGGCGAAGAAAATGAACCGATGCGGCTTAAAGATCGGTTTTGGATTCTGGGCGCACTGGCGTGTATTGTAGTTGGGGCTGGTATTGCCGCGAATACAACCCAGACGTTTCAAACCTTTGTCCAAGAGGAAGACGCTGTGCAATCGGATATTCTACAAAATTCCCTCGTCTTAGTACAGGGTGCAGGCTTAGTGAGTTTGGGGGGTGCTACGGTTACCCAGAAAGGACGGAAATTGATAGAAAATGTAATTGACGACCTTACCTTTATTCCCCAGAGTTGGCATGCACGAGCCACCTTTGGTCTTTCGGTTGCGGCTTTAGGAATGGTTTACGGGATTAATCAGTCATTGCCACAGATCGGGAATTGGTACTTGGAGCGAGGGCAAAATTATCTCGATGAAGGTCAATTATTTCAAGCAGAGGGGCAATTTAGGCAAGCCAAGAAACTGTTTGAGGATGCTGAGGCTAAAGCCAAGGTCAGTTTACAGTTGGGAAAGGTTTATGAAGACCAACAAGATTTTGAAAAAGCTATTGAGGAATACAACAGTGTTTTGGCAACGAATAACCCTGAAGTCATACTCAATTTAGGCAGGGCAATGGTTTTCCAGGAATCGGAAGAGGTGGCTTGGACAGAGAAAATAGAGGATGAGACAATTCGTCAGGCTGAGAATTACTTCGTTCAAGTTAAACGGATGATAGCTAAAGGAGGAACGGGAAGTAAAGAAAGCAATTCCAATAAAAACCAAGATGCTCAGCAATCTGTTCAGACAGATAGACTAACCAAAGAACTTCATATCAATCAAGGTATCCTGGCGTGGGCGAAAGTTGACTTCAATCAAAACTCTTGGGATCAATCTGAATTAGAACGAGCTCAATTTTATTTTAATAAGGCAAAAGATTTAGATACTCAGCTACCAACAACTCCAGACAGTAGAAATGTTCGGTGCTATTTAGAATTAGCCGAGGCGTTGATAAATAGAGAACAAGCAAGCGAACAAGCCTGGTTTGATTCTTACTGCGGCAAAATTTACTATCGAGGCAATATTGAGAATAGGAGTGAAGCCAACCTGATGAAAAGTATTGCCCAGTTACTTGATATTGATTTATTTTCCGAATGAGCCAATTAAGCTCAGATATCGGAGTTATTAATAAGCTGGCTACCTAAAGATAATTTAGAGTCAGAATTAAACGTAGGGAAGGATTATAGTCCATGCAGGCAAGCAGAAACATTCAGCAAAAAATCAAAGATGGTGTAAAGCCATTGGTTGAAACGTGGAGGGCGATAAAACAGTTGCCAGACCCTATCCTAGTGATTATTTTTATAGTAGTGCTAGGATTTGGAGGGTGGTATGAGTATAATGGCGGCAAGGATGTCTTTAAGGTTATTCTGCCTAAAAGCAATTCAAAGAACTATGATCCAATTGCTCTAAAATCGCTCCGTTATCTGGCAGAAAGTAAACGATTTTACTCTCATGAAGAAAATGATGAAGTAAATGCTGTTGCCTTTGCACCTGATTCCCATACTTTAGCTAGCGGTGGCGATAAAGGTAAAATAAAGTTCTGGAATGTAGGTAATGATCATGATTTAGTTAACGCAGATAAAAATCCCAGTCCAGACCAAGAAGTGACCGTTGGTAATGACCAAGAATATCCGCTCATTTCGTCTATTGCCTTTAGCCCTGATGGGAAAACATTAGCAGCTAGTACTTTTAGCGGACTTATTCAACTCTGGCAACTCTCGGAATCAGAAAATGCAGAGTCTACTAATGCAGAAAGTTTTTGCGACAGTAAGATTTCAGCCAATTCTGCTAAATGGAAACTTTGTAAAAACTTAAAGAATTCAGAAACCAATGCGGCTTATTCTTTGGCATTTAGATCAAATTCCCATAACCCGAATGATGACACGTTATTAGCTATTGGTAATGAAGACGGGACAATCCGTTTGTGGAACATTAACAAGCGCAAAACTTGGTCTACTAATGACAATACCATTAATGACCCGAATAAGAATAAAGATTATGATGCTGTTTTTTCTGTTGCATTTAGTCAAGATGGTAAAACTTTAGCGAGTGGCAGTGCAGATGGAACGGTCAAGCTATGGAAGGTAAGTGGTGATCAATTATCATTAAAGACTACCCTACAGCATAGCAGTGATTCTGGGGTTGGGGTTGTAGCCATCAAATTTTATACCAGTACAATCAGCGAATACACAGATACGGAAAAGTTAGCAAGTGTCAGTGGGGATGGGACTATCAAATTATGGGATATGGATAGGCTTAATCAAGCTAAACCTATCCAATCCTTCAAGAGTCGAAATGGAACAGTGGCTCTCACTGTTAGCAGTGACGGCAAAGTTTTAGCGACTAGCAGTAACGATGGAACTATAGAGTTATGGAACCCTTGGAACGGCAAGCGAGTTCGTCGATTAAACAGTCATCCATACGCCGTTTATTCCCTCGCGTTTAGCCCTGATGGTTATTTTTTAGCGAGTGGCAGTATGGACGAAACGATTAAAGTTTGGGAAATTGAAAAAAGAGTTTATTTAGGCTGGGAGCGATCACTTCCCATGTGGATGATTTTTTAGGAGCATAAGAAGCTGTCTGGTCAGTGTTGAATTATGGAGTTTAAATGTAAATAAATATTAATACGATATAAATTATGGGCATAATAAACCAAAGCCACAATTTAAATCGGTAAAGGTTCCTGATTTCATTAAAAGCATCCATGAGGTTTTTTATGTCACTACCTTGAGCCTTGGGAATTTTTTTGAAGCATTTCGCCGCATTATTAGTCCAGAGGGCAACCAAGAGAATGGCTATTCCAGTAATAATAAACTCAAATGTATAAAAATCGTCTTTGTCTAGCCTTTCTTGTAACAAGCCTCCGAATACGAGCAACCAACCTAAAACATTTAGGAATAAAGCAACAAAACGCATTGCCTTAGACAGGTCATTAATTATCTTTTCTTCGCCTTTTTTAAATTCATATTCGTATTCGTATGAAGTCATTGTATTAGTCCTCTCTTAACTAAACGTTGTTTCCTGATAGCTACTGCAAAGTCTATGGTTATTCTTTAGCCTTTATCAAAAAAATGTGATACTATATCTACTGCAGCTTTTACGGGAATAAGAATCAGAATAAGTACCACAACTCGACGCTGAAGCTTGTAAAGTTTTTTCATTCGCTCAAGGGCAGGCATAAGTTGACTAAAGTTTCCGTCTTGGACAATTTTATTGAAAGAAGATGCTGTATTCCAAGTAAAATTAAAAATTAATAAAAATATAACCGCTTGGATTAAGATAACAATTATATTGAATAGTGTTTCCGCTGAGCCATAATCTTCCTCAGTTACAGCAAGTACCAGAATTATTAACCAAAAACTTCCAAATACAGCGAGGAATATATCATAATATTTCATGCTTATTGACATATCCTGAATTATTTTTTTAGAACTTTCGTTCAGTTTAACGCTTGATAAATGGCTTACTTCTTTGTCGTTGTTGTCAGCAATTTTTTCAGGAGGTAAACTATAATTCAATTTCATGGTCTCCTAAAAAGGCATGGGTAAAGTGCTAATTTGGACTTTACCACATTTTAGGTTTGTTGAACTATGATGTTAATTGAAAATGCTGACTAACACTCACCCGGTTAAAACGCGGGTGATTCTTCCTTCCCAGCAAGCCGGAGTTTTACATCTGTTGAGTAACGATAGCCGCTTCCAGATTTACAAGAGCCACTTCCAGATTGTCATTGACAATTTGCAGATCGAATTCATCCGCCGCCTTAATTTCGGCTTTCGCTCGTTCTAAGCGTCGCGCGATCGCGTCCTCACTATCCTTACCCCTCCCCCGAATGCGCTGTTCGAGTTCCGCCATATTGGGGGGTAGAATAAAAATACGCAATGCGGTGGGAAAGGTTTGTTGAATTTGCCTTGCTCCCTCTAGTTCAATTTCTAAGAGGACGGACTCACCCCGTTGAATATGCTGTTCTACTGGTTGGCGGGGTGTGCCATAATAGTTACCCGCATACTCTGCCCATTCCAATAACTCATTGGCGCTGACCATCTGCTTAAACATATCCTGACTGACGAAATAATAATGTTGTCCCTCTACTTCACCAGGACGGGGTTGACGGGTGGTCGTTGAAATTGATAGATACAGTTGCGGATGCCGCTTCAAGAGTAAACGCACTAGAGTCCCTTTCCCCACGCCACTTGGACCGGTCACTACAATAAGTTTGCCTGCTTTGCTCATGGTTCCTTGTCGAATTAATTAGGACTGGTTAACCCATCTTTGCCAATGACAAAGCGATGGGCAACGGTTTCTGGCTGAATCGCTGATAAAATGACATGGCTAGAATCGGTAATAATGACGGCTCTCGTGCGTCGTCCATAAGTCGCATCAACCAGTTGTCCGCGATCGCGAGCATCTGTAATGATACGCTTAATCGGGGCAGACTCTGGAGAAACGATTGCCACGACACGGTTTGCCGAAACAATGTTACCAAAACCGATATTGATCAGTTGAATGTCCATGAAAAACTAACGGCAAAAGCCGCCTGAGGAGCGATTACGAGGGATTTGATTTCAATGTTATCTACAAAAATTTAGGCTTACAAGGTTAAATCACACCGAAAACCTGGATTTTCAGGTTTAGGCTAAAAAAAGATGAGATTTGCTTGCCATAAATTCGGCTTACTTGTCATCTGCTCTTGAGTAGATAGCCAGATGACAACGGAGGCTTGCAAAGCACCAAACACCGTTACACCACATCACTAAGACATGCAACAGGTTGACGTTACGACCTTGACAGCCGCTTGTGCTGAGTTACAAGCGGGCTGGATACCAGGACGACTCGAACAAGTTTATCAGCGCGATCGCTATACGATTGCTCTATGTTTACGCACGCTTCAGGGTAGAGGATGGCTGACGCTGGCTTGGCATCCCCAAGCCGCCCGAATTTGTTTAACTGATCCGCCACCTCGCCTACCGGATACGTTTACATTTAGTGACCAACTGCGACATCAGTTAAAGGGGTTGGCGCTAGTCAGGATTCAGTTCATTGCCCCTTGGGAGCGGGTGTTAGACTTGCAATTTGCCCGTCGCCCCGGAGATCCGATTCTCTGGCATCTGTATGTGGAAATTATGGGTAAATATAGTAATGTTATTCTGACCGATGCTAAAAATATCATCGTCACTGCCGCCCATCAGGTTAGCTCTCAGCAATCGAGCGTCCGTCCGATTCAAACCGGTCAGCCTTACGACCATCCGCCAGCATTGTTGGGGGATTTACCCAGTTTAAGTGAGTCCCAGGAGCGTTGGCAAGAACGAGTTAGCTTAGTTCCCGGAGCGTTAAAACGGCAATTACTCAAAAGTTATCGGGGATTAAGTCCAGCTTTGGTGCGTTCGATGATCCAAGCTGCCGATTTAGATCCCGATCAGTCTACAGAAACTCTGGAGACAGAAGATTGGCAACGGCTGTTTCAGCGCTGGCAAGAATGGCTGTGGGCGCTGGAGAATTGGGGAGTTGGGGAAGCTGGGGAAGCTGGGGAAGCTGGGGGAGCTAGGGGAGACAAGGAAGTTAACCGTTTACAACCGGGTTGGAGAGAGGATGGATATAATGTGCTGGGTTGGGGTGTGATTAAACCTGCGCCAAGTGTCCAGGTGTTACTGCATCAGTACTATACTGACCAACTCAATCGACAAGAGTTTAGCCGACTGCGTAATCAACTGACACAGAAAGTCAACAGTTTTTTAGTGCGATCGCGCTCCAAGGCGTTAGGCTTTGAACAACGGTTACAGCAATCGGAACAGGCGGATGAGTATCGTCAACAGGCTGACTTATTGATGGCGCATCTGCAAGATTGGCAACCGGGAATGAACCAGATAACGGTTCTGGATTTTGCCACCAATCAACCGTTGACAATTTCCCTCGATCCCAACAAAAATGCCGTGCAAAACGCTCAAGCCCTCTATAAACGCCATCAAAAGCTGAAACGGGCGCGTCTGGCGGTTGTGCCGTTACTGCAAGAGGTGCAAGCGGAAGTGGAGTATTTGGAACAGGTTGAGGCATCTTTAATTCAGATTGATCGCTACACCACGCCGGAAGATTTGCAGGCGTTACAGGAAATCCGCGAAGAGTTGATGGGACAAGGGTATTTAGATGTTCAAGATCAGCGCAGTCAGGATGGCACAGAAGCCTCAGAACCCTATCGCTATCGCACGCCCAGTGGGTTTGAGTTGTTAATTGGTCGTAACAATCGCCAAAATGACCAACTGACGTTTCGCACGGCTGGAGATTATGACCTGTGGTTTCATACCCAGGAGATTGCTGGGAGTCATGTGTTATTACGCTTAGATCCGGGCGCGGTGCCGGATGAGGCGGATCTCCAGTTTGCGGCTGACTTAGCTGCCCATTATAGTCGCGGTCGTCAGAGTGATGTTGTGCCTGTGGTGTATACTGAGCCGAAGCATGTCTATAAGCCCAAGGGCGCTAAACCGGGGATGGCGATTTACAAGCGAGAACGGATCTTGTGGGGGCGTCCTCAACAGGCTGAACACTATCAAACGGTAGATCTTTCTGGATAAGACTGTAAATTTTGATAAAAAACGTATTCTCTGTTACGATAAAAACATGAAGAAATCTTAAGCTGTGCGCTTGGGAACGGGCAGCAGATTTCCTCCAAAAATGACAACGACATCTGTAGCATACAAAAGACCATCTGTCAAGTTGATGGTCTTTTTCAGTTATTGGTCATTGGCTGAAGGGGTGACAAGCCGTCTAAAACCTTTTCAAATCGGGTTTTGAGCGACATTAGTATCTCCAAAGATGAAGCCTTATTGACACCCTTATTGACAGATGAAGACCACAGCCATGAGATATATTCTAGCGAAGCGTTGCGCAGGGGGTATGGGGGAGGCGCTCATCCCCCATCGGGGGGTCTGGGCTCACAAGGGTAGGTTTTTTAAGATTGCGGTTCAGGTAAGACAAGGAAGA
>CAZNNK010000031.1:0-16870 GCA_964574085.1 uncultured Coleofasciculus sp. | reverse complement strand
TTGTCCTCCTTGTCTTGTCTCCACCCTAAAATAAAAAACCTACACCTGTTAGGCTTCCCCAGCTCCCCCAGCTTCCCCAGCTCCCCCTGCATGCCCAGCCCTTGGACGGGAAAGTATAATCTGAGTAGCAACCCCATTGCCCCAGAAGAAGGTTAAGCTAGGGAAAAAAGGCAATCTCCATAGCTGACTTGGTGCAGAGCGCAGGCTCTTGGTAAAATAAACGGCTGATTCATTCCTCTAAGAAAAAATAGATATGGTATGATGATAAATTTTATTAGCAAAAATAAATTCATCACTATGGAAATTTGCCATATACCAAAAGAAAAAAAGATAATTGTCACCTATCCTCAGCTAGGTTTGAGGTCAAAAGACAAACAAATTTTAACCCCCTTAACTGATTGTTTCTAACTCAAGCAGAAACCGGAGTACACAAAATGAGTCAGGCAGATAAACTCAAATTATTGATAGTGGACGATGAGCCTGACAATTTAGATTTATTATATAGAACGTTCCGACGAGAGTTCCGGGTTTATAAAGCGGATGGGGCGATGGGCGCTCTGAACATTTTGGATGAACAGGGAGAAATGGCGATCATTATCTCTGATCAACGGATGCCTGTGATGAATGGTACCGAATTATTGGGGAAAACAGTTGATCGTTTCCCGGATACAATTCGGATTCTGTTAACGGGCTATACCGATGTTGAAGATTTAGTCGAAGCCATTAACTCCGGCAAAGTTTTTAAGTATATTACCAAACCCTGGAATCCGGAAAGTCTGAAAGTCATCGTTCAACAAGCCGCCGATACGTACCGAGTTCTCAAACAACGAACGAATGAACTGAGCCGCGCTTTACGCCGCGAAGAACTCTTTAATGTGGTGACAACAGCCATTCGCGAGTCGCTAGACTATGGCAGTATGTTGCAAACCGTTGTCACCACGATTGGTCAAACCTTCGAGGCAACGAGTTGTATCTTGCAACCTGTCGATGGTAATCACCTGATTGCCGACTCATTTTCTTACCAAGCTAAGTCAACAAAAGATTGTGAATCGCTACCTGATGTGGAACCGATTGTACAAAATGTGCTGGAAAACTGGAAAACCCAGCTTATTCAACAGCTCAGTGATGGTAATCATTCGGTGCATCTAGTTGTTCCTCTGATCTGGCAACAACAGTTATTGGGAGTGTTATCCCTTTATAAACAACAGTGTGATCAGCCTTGGATGTCAGAGGATATTAAACTCATTGAAGCTGTCGCTGAACAGGCAGCGTTAGCTATTTCTCAGGCAAAACTCTACCAACGCACCCAGTTACAAGCGGAACAGATGCGGGCTGAATTGGAGGTAGCTCGCCAAATTCAAAATAATTTGTTGCGCCAAAGTTTACCCGAAGTGGACGGGGTTAAAGTTCAAGCCCACTGTTATCCCGCACGAGAAGTTGGCGGTGATTTTTTTGAAGTCTACGTGCATCCTCAAGGCGATGTTTGGCTGGCGGTTGGTGATGTGTCGGGAAAGGGAGTGCCTGCGGCTTTATTTATGGCAAGTGCGATTTCTATCTTGCGCCGAGAATTGGCTCAAGAAATCTCTCCAGAACCGGAGGTAGTAATGCGAAACCTGAACAGCATTATGTCAGATGATCTGTTCAGTACCAATTGTTTTATCACGATGGTATTAGCGCGATATACACCAACCTCGCGACAGCTTGTCTATGCAAATGCGGGTCACATTTATCCGTTGGTTTGGGCGCATCGTTTAGTTGTCCAACAGCAATCTGCACCGGAATCCTGTGTCACCGTAGAACCGGATTACTTGAAAACTCGGGGAATTCCCCTGGGTATTCTTCCGGAGTGGCAGGCGGACGCTGGAACGTTGACGTTACATTCAGGGGATGTTGTGCTGCTGATCAGTGATGGGATTACAGAAGCAACGGTTAAGGATGTAAAACACGACACCCATTCTCAAAACTCTAAAACTAGTAAATCCTTGACGAATTCAATGCTGGGGACATCAGGTCTTTGGCAGCTTCTGCTTCAGGAGCCAGCTCCCTTTAATTTACCCCATTTATTAGTTCGCATCCGCGAGGAGACGAATAATGTTCAGGAAGATGATCAAACAATTCTCTCAATGGAGGTTCTATAGTTGATGAAAACGGAGCTGCATGTACCAAGTGACTTGAAGTTTTTGACGATTGTCGAAAGCTGGTTACTGGGAAGTTTAGAAGTAGCGTTAGGAGATTCAGTGGATTGGCAACATCAATCGAGTCGGTTAAGACTGGCGTTAGTTGAAGCCTATTCCAATGTGGTGCGTCATGCTCATCGCGATCAACCCAATTTACCGATTTTGATTCGCTTGGAACTCAAAGAGCGGGACATTGCTTTGGAAATTTGGGATCACGGCAAAGGGTATGACATCACCAACTATAATCAACCCTCTCCAGAGGCGAAACAGGAAAGCGGATATGGTTGGCTGATTATGCAAAAGCTGATGGATCGAGTCGAGTATCGCTTGCAGATCAATGGTCGTAATTGTCTGAAGATGGAGGCGAGCTTACCTAAGGCTGACGAATGATTAGATAATTGTATCCTATTTGCGGAAGGTCTGTAGTATAATGCCTGCGATTACAACAACTGTTACGAGATATTACGAAAACAACCATAATCCTAATTAAATCTATAAGCTTTGTTAAATTTACTTGATATAGATATCTGAGATCTATAGGATTTTAAATAAATGGGCAAGAATTCTCCCGTTATAATCTTGGATTTGACGGTGAGATGAATTGCCCGTAAGGAAAAACTTGTTTTTGTCCTCATTTGCAATTCAAGTCTTACCATCAATTACTTACATGTATTAGACTTGAAGCCATTGACTAGAACTCTAGTCACTTTCCCGCGAAAACCAAGCGGCAAAAACATCATCCTGCCTTGGGAACCAGGGCGGCTGCGCGGGTTCTCCAGCTCTCGGAGATAAAGGTTAGATAGCTAACCAGAGACGCTGAATAAGACCAATACATCTTTTGGTGTGGCGGCATCGGCGAATGAGACGCGAAGCCTACATCATAATCTTCGATTTGATGTAGGTAGTTCACGGATGCCCTTGTTTCGAGGACTGGTGAGCCTCCGAAACCAAGAGCTAGCTGTTAAGTTTAGTGCAACCCATCATTCCTATGACACAGCCGTTTATCTTGTCTCCCTGCTACCGACTGGATGACGATTCCCCATGGTTGGAAGGAATTGATCCATCACGCCACTATTGGATTGCCGTCAATGGAGATCCGGATATCCAGGTAGCGATTCCAGGATTAACGGTGTCATCACTCAAGGAATGGAAGCAAATAGTATGGCGGTTCCGCAGTCTTCAAGCGGGCGATCGCATGGAACTGCGGCGAATTGCCAACACCTCAACCATTCAGTGTATCAGCGCCAACTGCTACGCGATCGCAACCACCATTAACGGCGCAGCTGTCTGGCATTTATTTGACCAAGAAGCATTAGAGAGTTTGTTAATGACCGCTCATCCCGATTGGCTTTGTGCGCCTAGAGATATTGAGTTGGGGCGTCAGTTGCTCGCTCGTTCCTGGGAGCAAGTGGCGGCTTAGTTGTCATTTGTCATTTGTCATTCGTCATCGTCTTAAGCTGAGGAGTTCTTGAGGCGACGCTAACAGCTTAATTCTGACGAAACTAATCTGTTGTTCGGGATTGAGAATAAATATCCAACCTACATTGACACTAAATAGTGGTGTCTGTACTCTGCCCTTAACTTGAATTTGAGTATCCTCGTTTTCTTGGGGTTCAACGATTCCAGTTTTGGGCGATAGTTGCATGTCAATGGCTTCAGCCTTAAGGTAGGTTGCGATCGCCTCTTGTCCTTGGATGGGTTCCTCAAACGGTGGCTGCATCACACCGTTATCTATAAACAATGCGGCAGTTGCGTCATAATCCCCAGCATTCATCGTTTCAAAGTAACGCCAAATCACGGACTGGGTAATGCCCTCTATAGTCATTTCAGGGTTGTTAGTAACGGTATTGCCTTCATAATAGAGAAACTGGTCAAAGTATGTGCTAATGACCAAGGACAAAGGACAAAGGACAAATGACCAATGACCAATGACCAATGACCAATGACCAAAGTAATCAAATTAAGCAAAAAGCGCGATCGCTCGGATTTCATCACTGTGGTATTGCAGCGATAGAAGGAAATACTGACAACGAAGCCACTCAACATCTGAAAACTTGGTTGGCTCAGGGCTATCATGCTGACATGGACTGGATGCAGAGTCCGCGTCGCTTAGATATCCATGCCTGTATGCCAGGGGTTAAATCCGTTATTTCCGTTGCCCTCAACTACTATACCCCTCACCAACGTCCTCAAGGAAACGAGTACGCCAAGATATCCCGTTATGCTTGGGGACGAGATTATCATAAGGTGATGCACAAAAAACTCAAAGCCTTGACCCACTGGCTACAAGCCCAAGGAGAAGGAATCCAAGCTCGTTACTATGTAGACACCGGTCCAGTGCAGGATAAAGTGTGGGCAGAACGTGCTGGAATTGGTTGGATCGCAAAAAATGGTAATCTAATTACGCGAGAGTATGGCAGTTGGGTATTTTTAGGGGAAATTTTAACCAACTTATCTCTGACACCCGATGCTCCCCATACTCAGCATTGCGGAACCTGTACCCGTTGCCTGGAGGCTTGTCCGACTGGAGCAATTGTTAAACCCTTTGTCGTAGATGCCAATCGTTGTATTGCTTATCATACAATTGAAAATCGAGCAGAGGAACTTCCCTCATCTATCACCCCCCATTTAGAGGGTTGGGTGGCAGGGTGTGATATCTGCCAGGATGTTTGTCCTTGGAACCAACGCTTTGCTCAAGCGACAGATGTAGCCGACTTTGAACCGTATCCGGGGAATGTGGCTCCCACGTTAGCGGAACTGGCGACACTTTCAGATCACCAATGGCATCAACGATTTCCGGCATCCGCGTTGCGACGCATCAAACCCCAGATGTGGCGACGCAATGCCAAAGCCAATCAACAGAAGTAGACCCACAATATCGCCATTGGACTTAAAATTGTACAGAATTTTGATAAAAAGATGAGAATTTTTTCTCAGATCGGTAATTTGATTGCTAATCTAAGCGATAGGAAATGCTTTAGAGCATCTTAATATAGAGAATTCTATAGCCATAAGAGCGAGCCATTATGTCTCAGGATATCAATACTCACGACAAGGCAAACAAGCCATCAACCACCTCCACTGCTATCCAGTCTTGGTCAGCCGAAGCCGATGCGGATAAGTTAATGGATGATTTATTTGCAGATCTTGACCGCATCTTGGAAGGGAGTAGCAAATTACCAACTGAACCGACTAAGCCAGACTATGTATCTTTAAAGTCGATTGTGATTCCCCCGATCACCGCGCCACCTGCTGTGATACCGACTCAAGACTTGGTGGAACAGCCCTCTGAGACGAAGCAAAAATCGTCTGAAACCCAGTCTTCAGAAACGAAAGGAACAAAGAGTAGTGATTCCCATGCCAAAAAATCAGGTTGGTCTGTGGATAAATTTTTATGGGTAATGGCTCTAATTTCAGTGGGTCTAACCGCACTGTTGCTCCTAATTACTCAGAAACAACGGTTTGCACCCTGGTTGCCCAACTTTATTGCCTCACCGTCTGCTGACACCCAACTCCCCTCAGAAGCCGATTACGAGTTTGGAGAGTATGCCTTGGAGGCGCTAAAAGCCATTGACCGTAAAGCTGAAGCCAGACAACAAGCCGCGATCGCAGGTGGGGGGACGGGTAATCCTAATCTACCTCCAGGTGTGACCAACTCTTCGGGTGCTATCAATCGTCCCGTCGGTGCTAATCCACCGGGTACAATTTTGGAACGAATCTACTATCCGGTTTATCCACCCCAGAGTTCCTGGATACCCCCTGTACCCCCTGCTAACTCCTCAGTCGCCCCGCCGCCAGCCCCAGCGCCTTCACCGGCTGCTAATCCGCCTGCACCCACACCACCTCCTCAAGTCACGGCTCAAACACCGCCAGCCTCGCCCCCAACCGTTGCTCCGACTTCACCTACAGCATCAGCATCGCCAACGCCACCAGCACCGCCCCCCCCGCCTCCTGTAAACCATACTCTGGTGGGAGTGCTAGAGTCAGACCAACTTTCTGCTGCCTTATTTGAAATTGATGGGATCACTCAGCGGATTAATATTGGTGAAGCCATTGGCACAAGTGGCTGGATGTTAGTTGAAGTGAACAACGGAGAAGCGATTATTCGACGGAATGGAGAAGTTCGCTCTGTTTACACAGGGCAGACGTTCTAAATAAATTAGACGTGATTATCAGGCGATCTCATCACACACTCGGCAAAAAAGTGCCAATGTTCAAATGCTAAACGCTAAGCGAGTACCCACATGGCAGCTTATACAGTTGCCTAGAAAATGATGCCACAAAAACGCGATCGCGGCGGTTCCGGTACAGTGATTTGCCCCTAACAACTGAACCTTATAGTTCGCCAAGGTTTCCACCGTTGCTTGCACGCGATCGCGACTCGCCCGGTTCAGGTGCATTCCCCCAATTACGGCGTAAAATTTATTGATACCTGTGATTTGGGCAATATAATCGAGGGTATTAATCACACCGGAATGAGCGCAGCCTAAAATCACCACCATTCCTGCGGGTGTATCCAGAAACAAGGCTTGGTCATCGACAATCAAATCTACTTGATTTTGCTGGGAATCCTGCCAAAAATCCCCCCCTGTATCTTCCAAGGGATGACACCGGGGAATTGAACCCGTCAAGTAAATACCAGGGATAACTTCTGTAGGTTGATCAGTCCAAACTAACTGATCAATCGTCTGTTTGAGCCTATCTGCATCTTGAATCGGAGACCCAATATTGCCTCTGGGACTAAACTTGGGTTGTAGCGCCGCCGGATGCAGAAAGAGTTTAGCAATATTACAGTCTTCTAAGAGAGTGATTAAACCACCTGTATGATCATAATGACCATGACTCAGCGCAACCGCATCTAAATTTTGTAGTGAAATTCCCAACTGTTGAGCATTGTGGCGCAATGTTAACCCCTGTCCTGTATCAAACAAAATGCGCTGGGAATCGGTTTCAATCAGATAAGACAGCCCATGTTCCCCTAAAAGTCCCCGCCCATAAGCTGTATTCTCGACTAAAACGGTAAGCTGACAGGCGTTTTTTATAGTCTGCATAGGTTATTCTCTAAATTAGGATTTTTTCTGCGATCGCGGCAGTTTCACCAAAAATTCAGTACCTTTCCCTAGTTGGGAACAATAGTCGAGAGTGCCGCCATGTTTCTCGACAATTTTATAACTAATGGATAATCCCAATCCCGTTCCTTTGCCAACAGGTTTGGTAGTAAAAAACGGTTCAAACACTCGTGGTTTGAGTTCGGCTGGTATTCCCACTCCATTATCCTGAACGTGAATCGCGACAGTTTCATCGTCTACTCTTTGAGTCAAAATATAGATCCTGGGCGGCTTCAATAAATCAACATCTAAAGCATCAATTGCATTAATGAGTAGATTCATAAACACTTGATTTATTTCTCCAGCATAGCACTCGACTAACGGCAAATTACCATAGTCTTTAACCACCTGAATAGCGGGACGGTTGGGAGTTGCTTGCAAGCGGTTTTCGAGAATTAATAGAGTATTATCAAGTCCTTCATGCAAATCAACCGCTTTCATCTCCGCTTCGTCGAGTCGCGAAAAGTTCCGCAATGATTGCACAATTTTGCGAATCCGATCAGCTCCGATTTTGATCGAGTCCAGTAATTTAGGAAAGTCTCGCTGAATAAATTCCCAATCCAGTTGCTGTATTTTTGCTTGAATCATAGGAGTGGAATTGGGATAGGATTGCTGATAAAGCTGTACCAGTTCCAAAACATCGTCGATATAATCTTTAGCCGGATTAATATTGCCGTAAATAAAACTAACCGGATTATTAATTTCATGAGCCACTCCCGCCACCAGTTGTCCCAAACTGGACATTTTTTCTTGTTGGATGAGTTGAGCTTGCGTCTGTTGCAATTGTTGCAACGCGGCTGTCAGTTCTAAAGCTTTCTGGGCTTCCGATTCAGCAATTGAGCGAGTTTGGGCATAGAGTTCCGCTTGCGTGAGTGCGATCGCCAGTTTATCGGCTACCCGTTCTAACAAGTCTACTTCGCTATCACTCCAATGTCGCGTTTTCCCACTATGACTGCAACAGATAGCACCAATTTTTCCCGATTGAGTATGAACGGGGACAAAAGCCACCGCACGATAGTTTAATGTCTCCAGAAAAAATTTGCGTTCGACTGGATTTTGTAACGTCAGGGTATCTTCAATGCGAGTCACTTCCTTGCGGGTGATTTTGGTAATTAAGGGGGTAATTTCGGCGACGGGAACTCGACTTCCGTTTAAGGAAGGTAACTCAGGATGTTTGGCTTCAGCGATAACTTCTGCTACGGGAGGAATCGCTTCGGGTACATATAATCGGAAGACGCAGCGTTCCAATTCTAATAAGTGATAAAGTTTATCTACGGCAGTTTCCACCACCGTATTAAAATCAAGAGAAGCACGAATTTGACTAGCAATACAATTCAGCAGTGATTCTCGCTGCGCCAGTTGTCGATATCGAGTTTCCGATGCTTGCAACGCTTGTTCAAATTGCTTACGTTTTGTGATATTGGTACAGGTTCCCACGAGTCGATAAATGCGCCCATTATCATCTTTGAGCGGGGTGAGTCCTGTTAACCACCAAATTTGTTCTCCATCTAGAGTAACGAGTTTTTCATATTGAATTGTTTTTCCCGCCTTAACGCATTCATCATAGAGTTCTATACAGGGCGCGGCGAATTCAGGTGGCAATATTTCGCTCAGCAAACGTCCACGTAGGTTGTCGGAGGTGATCCCCAAAATTTTTTTAGCCACGGGATTAAAATCGGTATAACGGTAATGTCCTTGTTCATCGATATCGATCACGAAAATGGGATGATCGACTTTTTCATAGATACTGCGTAAAATCTGGCAACTCTGTTGAGTGGAGAGAATAGACATGGCTGCAATCTCAAAAACGATGTCAGCGACGCCAACGCCGTTCGGGTTGACGCAGCTACAACTCTAAGCAATGGCATAAGATGAGATAGATTACCCTGATTAACCGAAGCGGTTAGTAATTAATTGGATTGGCTCCCTGTCTATTCTATCACTGTTTAAAATTTATCTCCCGTGGCTACAGCGGTTTCAATTTCGATGTAATACACAAACAAAGACTAGAACAGGATTTTATTATGACTACTGTAATACACCCGGTTAAAAAATACTGTACAGATCAGTTGTAGAGACGTTTTATGCAACGTCTGGAACATTCACGTTGCAGCACATACCGTGAAAATTCAGATCAGTCGATGGGCATTGATCAGCGTTATAGGCAAATACTCGGCAGCTTTTTCTTTAACTCCAGCCGCTGGTTCTTGCCATAACGGCTGCTAGCAGGGGCAACAGAGTAAACCCAATTAATTCACCTTTAATTAGCCAGGATAATCGATTTACTTGACCAATATCTAAACTTTGATATCGGCTAGGCAAAACTAATCACGCTTAAAAAGCATCCGATACCAATTCTCTATGATGTTGCACTCTATCCTATCCCTTTGGCGTTTATTCGTTGCGCGGTTAAAGAGAAATGGGATGATAACACCATACTACTTCCAAGCGTGTATTTAAGTTGAATGGCAGGCTGATTCAGGATGGTGGGCAATGCCCACCCTACGGTATATCACTGGTTTCGGCGATCCCCAAAGGAGCCAATTTTCAGTGCCATTGGTTCTAAGTCTCACTTCCAGTCTCACATCCGTGACGGTGTTGATGGCGGTGTTGATGCTGATGTTCATGATCATGACATTCGCTATCTTCTCTGACCAAAGAACCATTAAGATAGCCATTCACCGCTTTATCTAGATCCGTTTCTTTAGTCACCACGGGTTCAATTCCCTTCTGTTCCAGACGGCGTACCAAATTTTTTCCCATTCCCCCAGAAATTACAACTTGTACCTCATCTAACGGATGGGAGTCATTGGGTTTACTATTGTGAAACGACTGTTCAGGTGGCAATTCCAAAAGCGTTTTAGCGATCATTTCATTGTCTTTGATGTCGTAAATCCAAAACCTCTGGCAATGTCCAGCGTGTTCGGTTATGCTGGTTTTATTTTGACTAGCGACAGCAATTTTCATAGTTTCTCCTACTTTTAATGAATGGTTGATAGAACGGGCGTAAAGGCTACGCAGGTGGATGATCGTGAGGTGGGCGAGTGTTGATACCGAGTAAGCGATAAATGCCGCAAAAGCCAATCGCCGCACTGAAAGCAAGCAAAGCGGCGGCGATATCCAATCCAACCACTAAGCCAGTATCTTGATAAACACTCAACCCGGCATACAGCAAAATTTCTGCTAAGAGTAAGCGAACAATTTGATCGAAGCGTCCGACATTGTTGAACATGATACCTAATGTAAACGAACAGTGGATTTTTCGGCGTTCTGACACTCTGAACCGATTACCCAATGGTTACGGCAATTCTGGGTTATTGGCTGAGTGTGTTTCCCGCCTTGCCTGGGAAACTTTCAGCTATTTATTGAATATATCACTAGATAGTTGATTAAACAAGCACAAAGAAGGCAGTTGGTAGAGACGTTGCCCACAATACCCCTACATGGGCGCTGGGGAAGCCTTTCCACGCCTAGAGATGGGGGGTAGGTGTGTGGGGTAACAGAGGTGAGAGCGATCGCTTTTCATATTGCAGCAGCTACAGTTTACAGTTTGGATTATTTGTTAACTTGGAATTGTAGACATATTGCCAATGCTCAAATTCAAAAAAAGTTAGCCCAAATTAGCATTGATATGGGATACGAATTGCCGACTATTTGTACACCTTATGAACTCATGGGAGAGCAAATATGTGGAAGGATGAAGTTTTGGAAGAGATTTATACAATGCGAGAAGAACACGCTAAGTCATTTAACTATGATTTAAAAGCAATTTGCGATGATTTGCGGCAACGGCAGGCGGCTAGTAGCAGGAAATTAATATCAACGCCACTCAAACAACCCAGAAAACAGCCTAGCCAATCGCTGCGCCCGACTGCTTAATATCAAGTTGTAGTTCCTAGTGGTGTGACACGCCTAAATTGATGGTAATAATTGGATTCGTAGTAAGGGCTTGACACTGAGATTCTGTTGGGTTTCCTGCGTCAACCCAACCTACTGGTATAGCACACCTAATTTGATAGATTAGAACTGTAGGGGCGCACAGACGTGCGCCCTTTCCCGATGTGCGCCTCAGAATCCCAATTTAGCCAAAACAGGTTTAGGTGAAACAACGTGCTTGTTAATCCCCAGTTTTCCCGGCTTAATCCCTAACGCCAAGCCAATAATTTCCGTGATATAAAGAATGGGCAGCTTATAGGAAACATTGTACGCCTTCTCAATATCCGGCTGTCTCAGTTCTAAATTATTAGCACACAACGGACAAGCCAAAACCATACAATCTGTCCCCAATGATTTTGCCTCATCTAACAGGCGCTTCGTCAATTCAAACGCTACCTTTTCCTGAGGAACCAGAATCGGTCCCCCACAACATTTGGTCTTTGACCGGAAATCAACCACCTCCGCCCCACAAATCTTAGCTAAGTTATCCATCGACATGGGGAAAACTGGAGAATCCCATCCCGTTAGTTCCTGGGGTCGAGTCAAAAGACACCCATAATAACAGGCAACTTTTAAACCCCGCAACGGCTTTTTGATCCGGCTGGAGATATCCACATCATTCGCCAAGACATCGACAACATTTCTTACCTTAGTATTAGAGTCAGAAACCGACATCCCCATCTGGGACAGAATCGGTGTAATCTTATTGCGTTCCGTCTCGTTTTCTAATGCCTTGGCTGCCTTAGCTGACTTGTTATAACACCCCGAACAGGATGCCAAAAGATCGCGATTTTTTTGTTGCGCCAGCACCACATTTCTCGCCGCTAACGCCATCCCCACCTCATGAGATACCCCAGCCGCGATGGAACCCCCACAACAGGACCAATCTTCAAGTTCCTCCAACTCAATTCCCAGTTCTTGCATCACCACCCGGGTTGAAATATCAAACTCCTTGGCTGAGGAATGGAGGCTGCATCCTGGATAATAAGAATAGGTCATTTTTCACTCGCTTTTTCTAATGCTTGATTAAAGGTTTTTGAGTCTTTCACTTTAGCCGGAAAGGGCGACAACTTACCCCGAAGCGCTAATTTTACACCCAACTCGGCTTGTTCCAACATGGCTTCAATCCCGCCATATTGATGCATGAGTTCCGGTTCAAAGACAATCCCGCGTTTCTTGACTAACTCCACAAAGATCTGATTAAATCGGGTCGAGTCATTCTGAATTCCTTCGCGGATGGCAAGGGCTTTAACCGCCTCAATCACATCCGCTGGTCGTACTCCACGGGGACATCGGGATGTACAGGTGTAACAGGAGGTACATAACCAAAGCGTGTTACTTTTGAGTATCGTTTCCCATTCACCCCGTTGCAGCAACAGAATTAGCTTCCGGGGGGAAATATCCATGCGGTCAATATTGGTACATCCACCACTACACGTTCCACACTGCATACAACTCGCGATCGCGGCATTCTCACCCCCCTCAGCGATCACGTTATCCATAAACTTTTGACTAATTTTATCACCATCAACCTGGCGATCGGTTTTGATACCAAAGAAGCATTTCTTTTTGGCGACCATTGATTTAATCCTCACTGATGTACAACCTGCTTTTGACTGGCAAAATGCCCATTGGTCGCTGATTCAAATGGGGAGAGAGAACCAACCTTAGTAGCGAGAAACCCGGCAATTTCTGCCGCCGCCGAACGCCCATCTGTAATTGATTCAGCAATCGCTTTCGGACCCGTTGCTGTCCCCGCCAGAAAAACACCTGTTCGCGCCGAATAATTGTTAGAATATTGAGTATGGGCGGTTTCATAGAACCGATCACAACCCACTTTTAGATCGGCAATTTCTGACAGTTCCGTATTCCCACACATCCCCACCATTAATACCAACAAGTCCACCGTTAACCGCATCGGTCTTGCCGTTAATGTATCTTCTACCCTTAACAATAAACTGCCATCATTTTTCTCATTCGCCTCAGACAGCCGACCTCGGATGAACTGAACCCCATATTTTTCTTGAGACGTTCGGTATAGTTCCTCATAACCGCGACCAAACACCCGAATGTCCATATACAGACTGTAAATTTCACAATCAGGGATCTGTTCTTTAATTTCAATTGCCACCTTCACCGCATTGGTACAGCAAACTCGCGAACAGTAATTATTATTCACTTTCTCATCGCGAGACCCGACACAATGAACCATGGCTATTTTCCGTGGTGTTTTTCCCGATGCCGTTTTTACCTTTTGCTGTTTTAGCATGGCATCCAGTTCAACCGAGGTGATGGAATTATCGTAGATATCGTATCCATATTCTTCTTTAAACGATGCATCAAAATGGTTGAATCCTGTAGACACCAGAATCGAAGCCGCCTCAATTTTTTCCCCGGTTGAAGTGGTTACGGTAAAGTTCGGGGCTGCACCCTCAATCTGATTCACCGTACAATTGTTTAACACCCGGGTTCCATGCAGTCCGCCTTTGAGTTCAGCGATAATTTCTGAAGCATCGGTAAAATCAGGAAACACTTTATACCATTTCTTTAAATGTCCCCCCAATTCGGCTTCTTTCTCAATTAACGTGACCTCTTGTCCTAACTCGCTGAGTTTTCCAGCCGCCGCCATTCCCGCTGGACCACCACCAATTACGACTACGTTTTTACCCATTGTTTTCATCCTTGCGATATTTGCCAGTTTTGCCGTTTGTCAAGTCATACCCTTACAAATGACAAGTGATAATCTTTAATATCCCGACCCACTTAAAACGAATGTCACTAATTTAAGCTGGGTTCGTAGTAGGCACTTTAGTGCCATAAGCGCTAAAGCGCTTACTACAAACTAAAATGGTCGTCTCCGTTCTTCAGCCGTCTTAGATTTGTCATAAGGAATACCAATTTTATCCAGCAACGGTTCGACCGGAACGGCTTTGGCATTCAGTCCACAATCTTTAAAGGGGTCATAGCCTAACAGCAATCCAGTCAGTTGGGCGTAGTCTAAAATAGACACGTTAAATTCTTCTTCCAATACTTCTTTAATCGTGCCTTGTTCAGCATCCATAAATACCGTACAACCCGGACAGTTGGTTAAGATTAAATTACAGTCTGGGTGTGCTTCTTTCAAGCTAGCTAATTTCTTATAAACACTCCCAGCCGTGTAATCCCGGTTTTCAGGAAACGCACATTGACGGAAGCCCATCCCACAACAATGTCGGCGTTCGGGATAATCAACAATTTCTGCACCAAAGGCTTCTAAAAGTCCCACTAACACCTGGGGAAATTCTGCCCCACCCATGGCTTCACCGGGAAAAATCTTCCCATAATGGCAACCGACGTGATCCGTGGCTTTGACTCCTTTGAGGCTATATTTTGCTTTTTCAGCCAGTTTATGACGATTAGCAAAGAAGACATCTGAGGCATGAACAACCGAAGGTCTACCACCGGATACGTGAGGAATCCAAAACTCTCGACCCGTTGTTTCTTTTAATGTCTTTTCGGTGTACTCTAATAACTCAGGTTCTTCTTCCCAGAGTTTAATTACTTCCGTATAGTTAGCAAAAGAGGTGACACAGAAGGAGAAAAGATTATCGACACCTTGTTCATAATGGGCGATAGAAAAGTTTCGTGCTGCAATCACCATCTGGGTTTCTAGGTTGTTGACATCGCCGTGATATCCAATTGCCCCACAGGAGGTATGACCAGGGGCTTCCCGTAGTTCGATACCTAGGTCATTTTTTAATATCTTATAGGCGACGCCTTCGGTGTAGGGGGCGGCACTTTGGAGAAAACAACTGCGGAAGCATCCCCATAAGTTTCCACCTGGTTCATCGACGCTGGGAACTTGTTTTTGGTGTCTTTCCCAGGCTTGGTTTTTTCCGGCTAATTTCATGGTTGATTCTCCTGATTTATTTGATTTCGTAGTTGCGGCTATCCCCAGTTTCTAACCAGGTTTGCCAGTATTTTTCCACTTCCGCTTTGCTGCCGAGTTTCTTTTCCATGCCTTTTTCCACGGCATCCATTAAGGAGACGGCACCGGTTTTTTGGTAAATTGTCCGCACTTCTTCCATGTCTTGTTCCGGAATCATCCGGTGGGAACCGGGGCTATTTTCCAAATCCATCGGCACACCCCACCATTCGCGCATTTCTTGCATATGGTCGTAATAGTATTCCCAGTTCTCACCCAGTTCAGGGAAATGAGAGGGGGAGATGTTTTGGGCGAGTAAGGTATAGCCGCGTTTGAGCATATTTTCCCCAAATACCCGCTTGGCAATTAATTGCTGTCGTCCTTTTTCCGACTCAGCAAAGTAACCGTAACGAATAGCGAGTCGGCGTAAGGCAAGAATGACGGAGGCAGGGCTGTTGCCTCGGGGACACCGGGTTTTGCAGGAGAAACACTGTCCGCAATACCAAATCTTGTCGGATTTAAGCAAGTCTTCAATCAGTTCATCATCTTCGGATTGAACGATGTTCATTACCTCTCTGGGAGAGTAATCGTTAAACTCGGCTGCCGGACAAACGGCAGTACATACACCGCAATTCAGGCAGGCATTCATGCCATGTTGATACAAAATGTCTTGTTTTAGCTCATTAAATAGTTTGCCCATCGGAAAACCCCTTTGACTGACGCGACTGAGTGACGCCTCTCGTCGATGTATGTATTATATAATTAATCAGTTATATAAAGTCAAGGGGTTAGCCAAAAAAATTTTCGGGTGACAATTTTGCCCTCTACTCATCGGCTTCCCCAAGGGCGGGTTGAGTCAAGGTATCAGGTTGTGACATAAGCTATCTATAAAACCCGCCCCTACAGTCGGTTCTCTCGCCATGACAGCGAAGACAATGTATGTGATGGTATGTAATAATATGATTAATCAGTAAATAACACCGAACCGCACAGCATTACCCCTTATGCCTAATCGCACAGCGACCAAACCCAAGACCAAGAAAGCGACTTCATCAACAGATTGCGGTATCGCCCAACTCTCTCCTGTGGCGTTGACCTTGATGGCAGATTTTTTCAAGGTACTCTCGGAAGTCAGTCGGCTACAGATTGTCTGCTGCTTGAAAACCGGTGCAAAGAACGTCACGGAGATTATAGAAGAAACCGGACTGGGACAAGCTAACGTATCGAAGCACCTAAAAATACTCAACCAGGCGGGAATCGTGTCCCGTGAACAGCAAGGGGTTTGTGTCTACTATAAGATCGCGAACCCGTTCCTGTTTGAATTGTGCGATCTAGTGTGTGATACACTCTCAATGCAAGTGCAGCAGCAAAGCCATCAAATACAGCAGCTAGCCGCGCTACGCCAAAGTCGCTGATGAACCAATGCCCGCGATCGCAGGTGTAGATACAAAGGTATCGCCATTTTTGGGGGGTCTATCATCTTCCTAAAGAAAGATGCTATCGTAGCTAAATGCAGCGATAACTTGTTTGGTGTTACTTGGAATGTAATGTAGCGGTGGCACGAAACCCGAATCAGAAAAGCCGCGATCGCATGAGCTTCCCGAGGCTGACATGGACGGTGACAAGCCTATTGGGATGCTGGATTGGCGTTGCTTTAAATCAGCCTGCGATCGCACAAATTACTCCTGATGCGACTTTGGGTAGTGAAACGGTATTGGACACAGGAAGTGACCTGGCAGACATTC
>CAZNNK010000030.1:0-16940 GCA_964574085.1 uncultured Coleofasciculus sp. | reverse complement strand
ACTCTAGCTATCACAGAACGCGATCGCTACCTCTCCAATTCACCAACTGTCCAATCTGCCAACTCTAAACCTGGCACTCTACAAAAGTAGAGCGTCATTTAGCGTAAGCCAATACCCATGACTCGGCTAAGGTAGCTCTACGAATTTGATTCAATCATCCATACACTTGCTCTTCAAGGGTAATGATCGTCACATTTGCTCCTCCGTCAGTCCAGCTAAGTTCGCTAGTTCTTGATGGTACTTTCTATCTTGCTGAAATAATAATTCAAAAGAATCCATTCCGTAATTGCCGATGGGTTGGTCTGATGGAAAGAGTTCACCTCCATATTTAGCTTTCTGTCCAGCACGGTCAGTTTCCGGTCAAAGTCCGGAATCACTCCCTTACACCTGTTCCACAAATTAATTGTCCAGCTTTTGAGCGTACCATTTAAGCTGGAGGCTTAGACCAGGTGCAAATGATTGCTTACTTGGGAGTAGTGGTTTTATCGCCGTCTTACATGAAAAATTAGCCAGGAGTGAATCTCTGACCACAAAGCCGGATTTTCTAAATAAGGGTTCATCCGGGGGAAACTCGATGCCATAATTACAGGAAAATCAGAAAACGGATGATGGAAACTTGAGTTCAATGCCTCCATACTAGATCTAATACCGTTTCCAAAGTACCTGAACGCCAATGTCAAAAGCCCAAGCCGAGGAGTAAACAGTGAACGAGGTCGATATCCTGGGAATTGATTTAGGGACAACTAATTCAGCGATTGCTATCTGGGAACCGGATACCGGAGACTCAAGAGTGCTGTGTAACCAAGACGGCGATCGCATAACGCCCTCGGTTGTCATGTTTGACCCGGAAATCGGTCAACCTATCGTCGGGAAATCTGCACTTGATCGCATCACCAGCCATCCCAGTCAAGTCGTCTACTCGGTTAAACGTTTCATCGGCTGTACGTTTCGGGATGAACGGGTACGCTACGACCAAACCCAAGTCACCTACGGTATTGAACAAGTGCAGCGTAAAGTGGTGGTTCAAATAGGGGAACAACGGTTCACCCCACCTCAGATTTCTGCTCAGGTTCTGGGTAAACTTAAGCAGGATGCTGAGGCTATTTTAGGTAAGCCAATCTCCCAAGCGGTGATTACAGTTCCCGCCTATTTTAGCGAGTCCCAGCGTCAAGCCACCAAGGAAGCGGGAGAACTGGCGGGTTGGCGGGTTCCCCGAATTGTGAATGAGCCGACAGCGGCGGCTTTGGCGTTTGGTTTAGGTGGAGAACCCCAGACGGTAGCGGTGTACGATTTGGGGGGTGGGACGTTCGATATCTCGATTTTGCGGATTGAACGGGGTTTGTTTCGGGTGAAGGCGACGAGTGGCGATACCCATTTAGGCGGCGATGATTTCGATTGGGCAATTGTCGGCTGGATGAAGGAAGCGTTCCAGCAGCAGCATGGGGTCGAGTTATCCCTTGACGATAATACCCTGCGATCGCGCCTGCGAAACCTAGCCGAAACTGCCAAGATTGCACTGACTCAAGCTCCAGAATACGCCATGAGTATCCCCAATGTCTGGAAAAGAGGCGATCGCACATTGGGATTGGAGGTGACGCTTACCCGCACCCAGCTAGAAACCCTGGTACAGCCTTTGCTTGATCGGACGTTAACTATCTGCGATACCACTCTGGAAACGGCAAAAATGAAGCCAAGTGACATTGACCAAGTGTTACTCGTTGGCGGACAAACCCGACTTCCCGCCGTCAAAGTAGCATTGCGTGATCGCTATGGCTGGATCATTAATGATTCAGTTAACCCTGATGAAGCTGTGGCGAGGGGGGCGGCGGTTCTGGGCGCGAGGTTGTGTGGCTATCTCAGGGAAGACGTAAAATTATGGGATGTGACGCCCCTATCCTTGGGACTGGAGTTAGCTAATGGTCAGATGGATGTGATCATTCGCGCCAACGAACAGATTCCCGTGACCAAATGGCGCAAGGGACCCCAAGCCTTTACCACCCAGCGCGATGGACAGGAGAGTATTCGCTTTCGCATTTATCAAGGAGAACGACCGATCGCGGCGGATAATGAGTTTGTTGGCGAAGTGGTGCTTCATTTAGCTACGACTCGTCCGGCTGGGGAAGTTCGGGTTAATTGTCTGTTTAAGGTAGATCATGATGGTATCCTCCATGTTCGCGCCGAAGATACCAGCACCGAGGGTCAACCTGTGGAGAAGACATTTGATCGTTTTTACCGCCTGACTCCCCAAGAGGTTGAAGAAAAGCGAAAACAGGCGCAGGTACATCAAGATGAAGATACGATCACCAGTCGTCTGTTCCAGTTAGAGGAGGAATTGAGCCGACTGCGGCGAGTGATAGAGAGAACATCTGACAGGTTGCTGCTGGAAAGTCTGGACAATTTGGCATTGAGCATCCAAGATCGGAATGTCACCCAAGCAGAAGACTTGCTTGCTGAGTTAAAGAGTAAACTATGACCCAAACGAATCGCCGCTGGACATGGATGGTTTACATGGCGGGGGACAACGGTAAGGTTTTCGAGCAACTGCGGGGCGGAAAGCAACTAATGGTTCCGATGGAGGAGCAAGGCTATCAAGATATTCAGGAAATGGAAGCCGTTGGCTCTACTGATGAGGTGGCTATCCTGGTACAATTTGATACCCTTTCTGATCGCGACCATACCTATCGTATTTATATCCGTCCCCAGAGTGAACAACGAGTGATCGAAGATATCCCCGAACAGAATATGGGTGATCCGGGTTCGTTACGGGATTTTATTGTTTGGGGAATCGAGAATTATCCAGCACAATATTATGCGGTCATCCTTTGGAATCATGGCACAGGCTGGAAAGAGGATGATATTTACGCCTTTGCCCGAAATCGTGGGGTTCGGCTAGGGGCGAGTGATGATGAAGTACGCTCTCTCAGTCGTAATACTAGATTGTCGTCTGCCTTTTTCCTCTCTTCAATCCTAGAGGTAATGCAATTGGAGGATGGGGAGTCGCGTGCGATCGCGTTTGATGATTCCTCCTTAGACTTTCTTGATAATACCAAACTACAGCAGGCGTTTCGGCAAGCCGAGAAACAGACGGGACAAAAGGTGAGCGTGATTGGTATGGATGCTTGTCTGATGAGCATGGTGGAAGTAGCGTATCAGTTGCGGGCAAATGCCAATTATATGGTAGGTTCCCAAGAGGTTGAACCGCTGTCGGGTTGGTCTTATACGGCAATTTTGAGCAGTTTAACCAGGGATGCGGGGATGACACCGGAGGCGCTGGCGACGTTAATTGTGCAGGAGTATGGGCGCTACTATGAGGAAGATTCGCGAGGAAGTTTCCCTGAGATTACTCAATCGGCGACTAATTTGATGGTGGTTGAGAAACTGGTAGAGGCGGTGGGGCGATTAGCGTCAGTTTTGCGTCAATTGTGGGCTGAAAAGGATTTTGATGTTGAGAATGCACTCTCCTACGCTAAGCGTAAGGTGGTGCGTTTTCGAGATAGGGATTGTGTGGATTTGTATGATTTTCTGAAGCTTCTACGAGATGAGTATGCTGGCGATAGTACGGAATTAACAACGGTTTTAGATGAAGTTATGGATTTAATCACTCGTGAGATTGAGCCGAGGTTAGTTGTGGCGAATGTGACGTCAGGACTTAGATTTTCTCGGGTTAAGGGGTTGTCCATTTACTCGCCGTTTAAAGGGTATTCTCAGTTTTATGATCGGTCAGAGTTTGCTAGCTGCGGGTGGGGGGAGTTTGTCAAGGTTTATAATAATGTAGACGGGGAGTAACGTAATGAATGATAAGTTAAATTTCATGATTCATTTCTTCCCATAACGCTATCCAAAATTTAATATTGCTTTTTATTTCATTTAAAATAGACTCGTAAAACTGATGTGAAGGTGATCCAAATTCAAGTTGTTCGACAATATTAGTAACTCTATCTCGTAAAGTAATATAGTCATTTTCCGTGGATGTTTCTCCTAAAATTTCAGAATATTCATTAATAGCGAAACTTTGGAATAGGTCATTGCTTACTGCCCGGTAACAGTCGTCTCCAAGTTTATCGGCTTGCTCAATGAGGTTGCTAATGAACTCTACATGGATAAAGACAAATGATTTAGGCACATCACGTAACAAGTAACTTGCTGCTTGCACCTTTTTGGGTTCTCCTGAGTTAATCCACTCATCAAGTACATTAACCCGCATTTCTCACAAGTTTTGCTATCTGAGTCGTCGAAACCTTTACCTGGAGTGGGTTTCGAGCATTTTTGACCGACCCGAAATTTTGACATAGTGTTGAAACCCTTATTCTACGGTTAATCCAGGTTGTATTGGCATATTCTCGATCTAATGTCCCTCCCCCATTAACAACTCGATGGAGAAACGCCATCAAAACAATATGTGGTGCAATTTCATGATAGGCTGCACTTTTCAATAAAGGTTCTCCATGTTGTCGCCAAAACGTTAGGAAAGCGTCTAAAAGGCGATCGCCATCCAATTCTCCTGTCGCCGTTAACCAGGTTGGGGCAATGCGTGGTAAACTATCCTGAGTTCCTCCTGTTAATACTCTGGGAATCACTTCTCGATAGATGGGATTAGCAATTGTTAATCCTCCTTCTGGATCTCGCCTAACTAAACCTAGATCCACTAAAAATTGGCGATCGTCATCGGGAATATCTCCTAATTCTTGTCCGGCTAACATCGGTTCAATGATACAACGGACTCTTGGTTCTCGGAGTCGAGTCGCTAAACTAAGGACTGGCTGTATCCAACCAAGCATCAATAATAATTCGTTCCGCCTGTTCGGGATAAGCATTAAAAGGACTACCCACTTCCACAGAAACCATCACAGAAGCGTAACGTCCACTTTCAGTTAACTCTTGTGCCAATGCGGAGAGGGGGAGAGTGTGTGATATCAAGTTGCTTATCTTTATAGAACTTCCTTTTTACCCAATTTCCCTACATCCTGATCACCCCATCACCCCATCACCCCATCACCCCCTCACCCTATAGGCTGACTCAGATTCATAAAATTGTCGCCAATTTCCTAGACAAAGCTAGGGAATTATTCTATACTGAGCAATTGTGACCAAATTGCCAGTTGCGCGATCGCGACTTACTCGATCGCAACACAGGTCAACAGAAGCTGTGGTCTTGGATTTATTCCTCAAAACCACCAAGTCGAGATCAGCTAGTTCTACTGTAGAACTAGCGTGAACTCAGATAAAACGCTGACTCAAAACAGCCAGAAGGCTCTTATAGTAGCAGCTTCTGACCTTAGGCAATTACCATTCGCCTCGTAGGGATACTGAGGAGATAACGCCTTAAGTCCCAGCGTTCCAAGGCGACGCGGTTAGTCTACTACTAACCCAACTTTCCCCAACTAACCAGGCAAGAATTACCCTCAATCGAGGAAATCCCTGTCGATTAGTCAGGAAGATAACCTGCTGAGGCACTAGCGGATTCACTTGTGAATCAACGCCAAATTTGCCTCGCTGTACCGTCTAGAAAGGAGAAGCCCGTGTCTGTCGGTATCCTCGGCACCAAACTCGGCATGACCCAAGTCTTTGACGAGGAAGGACGCGCCCTTCCTGTCACAGTCGTTCAAGCGGGTCCTTGTCGGGTGACTCAAATCAAAACCAAGCAAACGGATGGCTACAGTGCTGTGCAACTGGGCTATCACGAAGTTAAAGAAAAGGCAGTCAATAAGCCAGAAAAGGGGCATTTAGCCAAATCTGAGGCTCCCCCCTTACGTCACCTGCGCGAATATCGCCTCGATAGCACCGATGACTTCCAACTGGGTCAAGTGGTGAATGTCGAGATATTTAGTGCAGGTCAACTGGTGGATGTTTCTGGAAACACCATTGGTCGCGGCTTTGCTGGCTATCAAAAACGCCATAACTTTAAGCGTGGACCGATGGCGCATGGTTCCAAAAACCACCGCTTACCCGGTTCCACTGGTGCCGGAACAACGCCCGGTCGTACTTTCCCAGGAAAGAAAATGGCGGGTCGTTATGGCGGGAAACGTCAAACCATTCGCAAACTACAGGTGGTGCGCGTAGACTCAGAGCGAAACCTGCTGATTATTAAAGGGGCACTTCCCGGTAAGCCAGGAGCGCTTTTAAACATTGCCCCCACCAATAAAGTCGGAAAATAGTTATTTAGGGTTCATGGCTGATTGTTGATGCCCACCGATGAATCTTGAACAACCAGACTAAAGACTAAGGACTAAAAACTATGGTCGATTGTATAGTGCGAAACTGGCAAGGGGAAGAAGTGGGACAAGCCACCCTGGAGCTGAAAGTCGCCAAAGAAGAGAGTGCGTCTCACATTGTTCATCGAGCATTAGTTCGACAAATGACCAATGCTCGTCAAGGAACCGCATCCACGAAAACCCGCGCCGAAGTTAGAGGCGGCGGACGCAAACCGTGGCGGCAAAAAGGAACAGGTCGCGCCCGGGCGGGTACAAACCGTTCACCGTTGTGGCGTGGTGGGGGGATCATCTTTGGTCCTAAGCCCAGAGACTACCACCTGAAGATGAACCGCAAAGAGCGGCGCTTAGCACTGCGTACCGCATTTCAGAGTCGAGCCGAGGATCTGATTGTCGTCGAAGAGTTTGCCGATCAACTACCTCGTCCGAAAACCAAAGACTTGATGGAGGCGATCGCCCGTTGGGGAATTGATCCTAATCAAAAAGTCCTGTTGATTTTACCTCAACCCGCACAACAGGTTTATTTGTCAGCCCGTAATGTGCCAAGCATCAAGCTAATTTATGCGGATAGCTTAAATGTCTACGATGTATTGAACGCTGACAAAATTGTCACCACCAATACAGCCATTGCCAAAATTCAGGAGGTTTATAGTGACTAAATCAACTAACCCTGGCGACTTGGCAGATATGGTGCTGCGCCCAATTGTGACTGAAAAAGCCACGTTGCTTTTAGAAGATAATAAATATGTCTTTGATGTGGTTCCCCAAGCCACTAAACCGGAAATCAAAGCGGCAATCGAAAGCCTTTTTGATGTCAAAGTTACGGGTGTAAATACCTTAATGCCACCGCGCCGAAAGCGTCGCGTCGGCAGATTCATTGGGTACAAGCCCCAGTATAAACGGGCAATTGTCACCTTAGCGCCTGAAGACTCCATTACGTTGTTCCCAGACGTATAAAACAATGGTGAGTGTTGAATGTGTAGGGGCGGGTTTGACTACTCTCTTTTATTACCCAATCCAGATGCAACTCAACCCGCCCCGACCGAGTTTTCAGTGACCAAATGACATAAACGAATGACAAATAAAGGATAGTTTTATGGGAACTCGTAGTTATAGACCGTATACCCCAAGTACCCGTCAGGTTACACTCTCAGACTTTGCGGAGATTACCCGCAGTGAGCCAGAAAAATCACTAACCACCTCTAATCACCGTCCCAAAGGTCGCAATAATCGGGGGGTGATCACCAGTCGGCGTCGGGGTGGAGGACATAAGCGCCTCTACCGGATCATTGACTTTCACCGCAAAAAGCATAATATTCCGGCGAAAGTCGCCGCCATTGAATATGACCCCAACCGGAACGCCAGGATTGCCCTGCTTTACTATCAGGATGGTGAAAAACGCTATATTCTGCACCCAGCAGGTTTAGAAGTCGGGGCATCTGTGATTTCTGGTCCCGATGCTCCGATTGAAGTGGGTAACGCTTTACCATTGAGCAATATTCCCCTAGGCACCAGCGTGCATAACGTGGAATTAGTTCCTGGAAAAGGCGGTCAAATCGTCCGCGCGGCTGGGGTGAGCGCCCAAGTTGTCGCCAAAGAAGGGAACTATGTCACCCTAAAGCTACCCTCCACAGAAGTCCGTATGGTGCAGCGGAACTGCTATGCCACGATTGGACAGGTCGGGAATAGTGAGGCTCGTAACTTAAGTTTAGGAAAAGCAGGTCGTAGCCGCCGCTTGGGACGCCGTCCCCAAGTCAGAGGAAGCGTCATGAACCCGGTGGATCATCCCCACGGCGGTGGTGAAGGGAGAGCGCCGATTGGGAAATCAGGTCCAGTCACTCCCTGGGGTAAACCCACATTGGGCGCAAAAACTCGCAAACCGAAAAAACAAAGCTCCTCGCTGGTTGTCCGCCGTCGGCGCAAATCCTCGAAGCGAGGACGGGGTGGACGTCAAGCTTAAGGCTTGTATCCAATTACTGACCATTTACTACGTTGAGATTATGGGTCGTTCGTTAAAAAAAGGTCCATTTATTGCCGAGAGTCTTCTGAGTAAGATTGAAGCCTTGAATACAAAAGGCGAAAAGCAGGTGATTAAAACCTGGTCACGCGCCTCAACCATTCTGCCGCAAATGGTGGGTCATACCATCGCCGTTCATAACGGTAGAACCCATGTGCCGATTTTTATTAATGAGCAGATGGTGGGGCATAAACTGGGCGAATTTGCCCCAACTCGTACCTTTCGCGGTCATGCTAAGGGCGATCGCCGGGCGCGTTAATCAGCACAAGGCTGTCCCTTGGAGTTGGCAGCTTTGATCTCGCTCTTGCCTATTAGAGACGTGATTTAATCCCTGTTTCTCCGGACAAGTACGGACATTAAAAACATTGAAAGCCATGTACGCCATTAAACTCGAACTCAAACTAAATAACGCTGAACGCACTTTGATGGCGAAACACGCTGGCTTTTCGAGGTTTGTCTACAATTACGGGCTAGCCCTATACAAGCAAGTGATGGACATCAAAGGAGGCTTAACCAAAAAGATTGCAGCTATCCGCAAGGTTTTAACCAACTTCACAAAGAAGAAACCTGAATTTGACTGGATGAATCAACTTTCATCTCGCGTCTATCAGAACGCTTTTATCGCCTTAAAGAATGGGTTAACTCGATTCTTTAAAGGCTTAGGAGAGTTCCCGGTTTTTAAGCGCAAAAAAGACAGAGATTCCTTTACGGTAGATTCATCCAACGGACGGGTAACAGTTAAGGCAGGCAAAAAAATCAAAATTCCGACGCTAGGGACATTCAGGCTGTATGAACCCGTCCCATTTACCTGTGCTAGTCAGACTTTTACCATTACCCGTCACGCCTCTAAGTGGTTTGTGTCCTTTGCCATCCACGCCAACAAACTACCTCCCTTATTCCATGAGATAGAGAAAGTAGGCATTGACCTAGGCATAAAAACATTCGCCACATTCAGCGACGGGACAATCGTTGAAGCTCCTGCAACCCTAAGCCAAGCGAAAATCAAGTTAGCTAAATTGCAGTGGAACAATCGGAACAAGCAACTGGGAAATAAAAAGGCGGGAATACCTGCATCCAACAACGCCAAAAAATACTACAAACAAGTGGCATTGCTTCACGCCAGAATATCTAATATCCGGCGTGACTTCTTACAGAAGCTAACAACAGAGATAAGCCGAAAATACGCCTGTATTCGGATTGAAGATTTAAAGGCAAGTGGGATGATGGCTAATTCAAAACTAGCCGATGCAATTAGCAACTTGGGATTGTATGAATTTAGGCGGCAACTGAGCTACAAACAATCGATGTTTGGCACAGTTGTTGAGTTGGTAGACCGTTGGTTTCCTTCATCCAAAATGTGTTCAGACTGTGGACACATTCAGCTAATGAAGTTAAGTGATAGAGTCTTTCATTGCCAAGGGTGTGGGTCGGTGAAATGTCGCGACTTCAACGCTTCGCTGAACTTGGAGGGGGCACCCCCCGAAAAAGTACGGGCGGCTGGCTCGGAACTTAACGACTGTGGACAGGAAGCTGCCGACAGCCCTGGACGAAGCAGTAAGTAAACATCAATCTCCGGGTAGGTCTGGGTTTGTATTAGTTTTATGGAGCAGATTAGAAAAACTATGGCGACGATAGATACGACAGTAGAAACCAAAGCGATCGCACGTTACGTTCGGATGTCCCCCTTGAAAGTCAGGCGGGTTCTGGATCAGATTCGCGGGCGTTCCTACCGCGAAGCCCTGATCATTCTGGAATTTATGCCCTACCGGGCGTGCGAACCTGTGCTGAAAGTCCTACGATCTGCCGTGGCGAATGCCGAACATAATGCGGGTCTAGATCCCACCACCTTGGTGATTAGCCATGCTTCGGCTGATATGGGACCCAGCTTTAGGCGCTATCGCCCCAGAGCCCAAGGTCGAGCCTATCAGATTCGCAAGCCAACCTGTCACATCACGGTGGCGGTTTCACCTCAAGTTGAGGATTAAAGAAGGCAGGAGGCAGAAGGCATCAAGGAAACGAAAACTGATACAGTGAGCTGTTGCACGTTTTCATTTCAACTGGATAGTTAGTGTCCTCCCCCGCTGGACTCGTCAATCGTCATCGCTCAATCCTGATTGACAACGGATAAACACAAAGTAAAGGAAGGATTCGTGGGACAAAAAATTCATCCAATTGGTTTTCGCTTAGGTGTCACTCAAGAACATCGCTCCCGTTGGTTTGCTGATACCAAGCGTTACCCAGAAGTCCTGCAAGAGGACTACATCATCCGACAATATGTCGAAAAAAACCTGAGTAACGCCGGGATTTCCATGACCCGGATCGAACGCAAAGCCGATCAAATTGATCTAGAAGTTCATACAGCCCGACCCGGTGTCGTAGTTGGTCGGGGCGGTAGTGGCATTGAATCCTTGCGTACAGGTCTCCAAGACCTTTTGGGGAGCAATCGTCAAATTCGCATCAATGTCATTGAAGTCGCCCGGGTGGATGCCGATGCGGAGCTAATTGCCGAGTACATTGCCCAACAGCTCGAACGTCGGGTGTCCTTCCGTCGCGTGGTTCGTCAAGCGATTCAACGGGCGCAACGGGCAGATGTCCAAGGCATCAAAGTCCAAGTGAGTGGTCGCCTGAACGGGGCGGAAATTGCCCGAACGGAGTGGACTCGGGAAGGTCGAGTTCCTCTACATACCCTGCGAGCGGATATTGATTATTCCTACCGTACCGCTAGCACCATTTATGGGATTCTCGGTGTGAAAGTCTGGATCTTCAAAGGCGAAATCATTCCGTCTACCGAAGAAGTCGCTCCCCCGCCAACCGCTCAACCCCGTCGTCGTCAACAACGGCGTCGCCAGCAATTTGAAGATCGTTCCAATGAATAGTCTTTTGTCCTGGATCAGGTGAAAACAGGCAAAGGAGAAACCAGCACGATTAACTGATAACGGACAAAAATCACTATGTTAAGTCCTAAACGAACAAAATTCCGCAAACAGCATCGCGGGCGGATGAGAGGTCAAGCGACTCGCGGCAACTCCCTCAATTTTGGCGACTTTGGCTTACAAGCCACTGAACCGTCCTGGATTACTGCCCGTCAAATTGAAGCCGGTCGTCGAGCGATGACTCGCTATATTCGCCGGGGCGGAAAAATCTGGATTCGCGTATTCCCCGATAAACCGGTGACCATGCGTCCGGCGGAAACTCGTATGGGTTCCGGGAAAGGGTCGCCTGAATATTGGGTGGCGGTCGTGAAACCTGGTCGAATTCTCTATGAAATCGCCGGTGTATCCGAACCCATTGCCCGTGAAGCCATGCGTCTAGCGGCTAACAAATTTCCCATTAAAACAAAGTTCATTACCCGTGAAGGGGAATAAGTATACGTTATGCCTTTGCCCAAAATAGACGACGCGAGAACATTAAGCGATCAAGAACTAGCCGATGAAATTTTAGCTGCCAAGCGTGAGCTATTTGAACTGCGGTTGCAACAAGCCACTCGCCGCTTAGAAAAACCTCATCAGTTTAAGCATCTCAAACATCGCATTGCTCAGATGATGACGATCGCACGAGAACGGCAATTGGCAGCCGCATCTGAACAAACACCCCCATCCGTGAGCGATTCAGCCCCGACAGCGACAACGGCGACAGCGACGACTCAACCCCCTCAAGCCGAGGCGGAAGAGGCAGTTAAAGCCGATGAGCAAGGGTCAGTGAGTGAACAGGCAACTGAAGCCACCCCTGAATCCTCACCATCTGAGGCAAACGAACAGGAGTAAACCGCGATGGCAGTTAAAGAAAGAGTTGGTGTAGTTGTCAGCAACAAAATGGATAAAACCGTAGTTGTTGCTATCGAAAACCGATCGCCCCACCCGAAATACGGCAAAATCGTTGTCAATACTAAGCGATATAAGGCACACGATGAAGACAATCGCTGCCAAGAAGGCGATCGCGTCCGCATTCAAGAAACCCGACCTCTCAGTCGCACGAAACGCTGGCAGGTTACGGATATTCTCAGTAGTGCCTCAATTTGACCCCCCAAGGGTATGGTTTTGGGTTTTGAATGTTCACGAATCGGTGAGAAACGAGAATCGTCAAACCCACTCCGACTTGCCTCACAATTCATAACTCGGAATCAAGAGTACAAATCAGATGATTCAACAACAAACCTATTTAAATGTGGCTGACAATAGCGGTGCGCGTAAAGTAATGTGCATTCGCGTCGTCGGTTCTGGAAATCGACGTTACGGTAGTGTGGGTGACGTGATTATTGCTGTGGTGAAGGATGCGATTCCGAACATGGCAATTAAAAAGTCCGATGTGGTTCGGGCTGTTATTGTCCGCACTCGTAAAGGATTGCGCCGGGAAAGCGGCATGAGTATTCGTTTTGACGATAACGCGGCTGTGATTATTAACCCGGAAGGCAATCCCAGAGGAACTCGTGTATTTGGTCCAGTAGCGCGAGAACTACGGGAAAGAAATTACACGAAAATTGTGTCCTTAGCGCCGGAGGTACTCTGATGGCTAAAACGACAAAAAAAGCGCCAGTGCGTTACAAAATGCACGTCAAAAAAGGCGACACGGTGCAAGTGATTAGTGGTCACGATAAAGGTAAGGTCGGAGAAATTCTGGAAACCTTACCGAAAGAAAGTAAGGTTGTGGTCAAAAACGTGAATGTTAAAACCAAACACGTTAAGCCTCAGCAAGAAGGAGAAACGGGTCAAATTGTGACCATTGAATCCCCGATTCACAGTTCCAATGTCATGCTGTATTCGGAAAAGCAAAAAGTGGCAAGTCGTATCTGTTATACCTTGACTGAAGAGGGACGCAAGGTACGAATGCTGAAGAAAACGGGTGAAATCATCGACTAATATCGTCGTCAAGTCCTTTGAGTCATCACCAAGGATAAAGGACAAACAAATGACACCCCCTGACCAAGCCCAGGGAAAAGGATAAACCACCATGTCTGACCGACTGAAAACACTCTATCAAGACACAATTGTTCCCAAACTTAAAGAACAGTTTGGGTATACCAACATCCATCAAGTCCCGCGTGTGACCAAAATCACCGTCAATCGAGGATTAGGCGAAGCCTCTCAAAATGCGAAAGCCCTGGAATCCTCCTTGAGTGAACTGGCGATCATTACCGGTCAAAAACCTGTGGTCACCCGTGCCAAAAAAGCGATCGCGGGCTTTAAAATCCGTCAGGGAATGCCCGTGGGGGTCATGGTGACCCTGCGATCGCAACGGATGTACTCGTTCTTGGATCGCTTAATTAGCTTAGCTCTACCGCGAATTCGTGACTTTCGCGGGATTAGCCCTCGCAGTTTCGACGGTCGCGGCAACTACACCCTAGGCATCCGAGAACAACTGATTTTCCCGGAAATAGACTACGACAGTATCGATCAAATTCGTGGCATGGATATCTCAATTATCACCACCGCAAACACCGATGAAGAGGGTCGCGCTTTACTCAAAGAGATGGGAATGCCTTTCCGGGAGAAATAAGCCTGTAAGCATAGGAAGGAACTAATGGCGGCAAACGACACAATTGCAGATATGCTAACCCGCATTCGGAATGCGTGTTTGGTACGGCATCAAACCACAAATGTCCCCGCAACAAAAATGACCCGGGCAATTGCCCAGGTTTTGAAAGAAGAAGGCTTTATTGCCGACTTTGAAGAAGCTGGGGAAGGCGTTAAAAAATACTTAGTGATTTCGTTGAAATACAAGGAAAAAACTCGCCAACCCATTATCCGAGCGCTGAAACGGGTGAGTAAACCCGGTCTGCGCGTGTACAAAAACCGCAAGGAATTACCGCGCGTTCTGGGTGGTATTGGGATTGCGATTATTTCCACGTCTAGTGGGATCATGACCGACCGGGAAGCCCGACGCCAAGGAATCGGTGGTGAAGTATTGTGTTACATCTGGTAACACGGCGAAAATCAGCCCTTCAGAACCTGAACATTCTTTTGCCCGGATAAGGAGTATAAAATCATGTCGCGTATTGGCAAACGCCCGATCACAATTCCCGATAAAGTAACCGTGACCATTGACGGTCAACAGGTTACCGTTAAAGGACCCAAAGGAGAACTCCGACGAGTTCTGCCCAAACAAGTCAAAGTTGAACAAGACGGACAAACCATCCAAGTTGTGCGGCGGGATGAATCCAAACTTGCCCGTCAGCGCCACGGCTTGTCTCGCACCCTGGTTGCCAACATGGTGGAAGGAGTGTCCCAAGGCTTTCAGAAGCGTTTAGCCATCCAAGGTGTCGGTTATCGCGCCCAAGTGCAAGGACGGAACTTAATTCTGAATGTCGGCTACAGTCAACCGGTGGAAATTGTCCCTCCTGAAGACATACAGTTAGCGGTTGAAGCGAATACTAACGTCATTGTTAGCGGGATCAATAAAGAAATCGTCGGCAACACAGCGGCGAAAATTCGGGCAGTGCGTCCCCCAGAAGTTTATAAAGGGAAAGGCATTCGCTATGCCGATGAAATGATTAGACGTAAAGCTGGTAAAGCAGGTAAGAAATAAACGATGAAACTTACTCGTAAAGAATCAGTTCGCCGTAGACATCGGCGGGTGCGCCGCACCGTACAAGGGAATGCTGAACGTCCGAGATTATCGGTCTTTCGCTCGAATCAGCACATTTATGTGCAGGTGATTGATGATCATCAGCAACATACCCTAGTGGCGGCTTCGACGTTAGAACCTGGACTCAAGTCGGAATTAAAATCCGGTGCCACCTGTGACGCCTCGGTGAAGGTGGGTCAGTTAATTGCCCAGCGAGCCTTGGAAAAAGGGATCTCTCAGGTGGTATTTGACCGAGGCGGAAATATTTACCATGGTCGCGTTAAAGCTTTGGCAGAAGCGGCGCGGGACGCTGGGTTAAACTTTTAGACGTTAAGGAAAGCACAATTTAAATTATGGCAAATCGTCGCAAAAGCAACCGCGCTAAAGAAAAAGATAGCAACTGGCAAGAACGGGTGATTCAAATCCGTCGCGTCAGCAAGGTGGTTAAAGGGGGTAAAAAATTAAGTTTCCGAGCGATCGTTGTGGTTGGCAATGAGCGGGGTCAAGTCGGCGTTGGTGTGGGCAAAGCCAGTGATGTAATTGGCGCTGTTCGCAAAGGGGTCGTTGATGCCAAAAAGCAAGTCATTGATGTTCCCTTAACCAAGTCGAATTCCATTCCTCACCCCTCGAATGGGGCGGCGGTTGGTGCCAAGGTGATGGTACGACCCGCCGCCCCCGGTACAGGGGTAATTGCTGGCGGTGCGGTACGGACAGTGTTGGAATTGGCAGGAGTCCGTAATATCTTAGCCAAGCAACTGGGGTCTAATAATCCCTTGAATAATGCTAGAGCCGCTATTAACGCCCTAGACGCGCTACGGACATTTAAGGAAGTGGCGCAAGAACGCGGGGTTGAGATTGAGAAGCTCTATGTCTAATCCAATAGTTGTCAGGTTCACGATCTAATATTATGAGAATCCATACGGTAGCCCCCCAAGATGGGGCAAAGAAACGTCGTCGTCGCGTTGGTCGCGGGATTAGCGCGGGTCAAGGTGCCAGCTGTGGCTTCGGGATGCGGGGTCAAAAGTCGCGATCAGGTCGGGGGACAAGAGCCGGGTTTGAAGGGGGTCAGATGCCCTTGTATCGCCGTATCCCGAAGTTAAAACACTTTACGGTGATTAACCCGAAACAGTACACTACGATAAATGTAGGTAAGTTAGCATCACTCCCTGCTAATACAGAGGTGACTTTACCGTCACTGATGGAAGTGGGCATCGTCACCACCAACGATGGACCGCTGAAAATTCTGGGCGACGGGGAGTTGACTGTATCGCTAAACGTTAAAGCTGCTGCCTTTACAGCTAGCGCCCGCCAAAAAATTGAGGCGGCTGGCGGGAGTTGTGAAGTGATTGAGGCGTAACGTTTTAGCGTTGGTGGGTGCTAATAGTTTGAGAAAAGTAGAGATACAGTTAGGTCTTGATCTAACCAAGGTCTGTAGGGCGTTTTTGACCGCGCCATCCAGGTTATTGATCTGGAACTCTAGTAAGATCCCAAGGGACGCGATTTTAATCGGTCCCGAAGTATCCTATTAGAATCCCTGTTTATTTATACCAGGGAGAGGTCAACACTGTGTCCTCTAGAGGTAGTCCTTTATGGTCGTCAGTCGAGACAAAACTCCAACGGCTCAAGAAACATTTATGCAGATGGCACAAGCAGCCGGACTTAGAGGTCGGTTGCTGTTGACCATCGGTTTGTTGATCCTAGCCCGGTTTGGTGTCTTTTTACCGGTACCGGGAATTGATCGGGAACAACTCGCCACCGCTATCCAAAGTGGAAACGTTCCCATCGCTGGCATTTTAGATTTTTTCTCTGGGGGAGGATTCTCGGCTTTGGGGATTTTTGCCCTGGGAATCTTACCCTATATTAATGCGTCGATTATCTTACAGTTGTTGACGGCAGCTATCCCCACGCTGGAAAATTTACAGAAAAATGAAGGGGAAGCTGGACGTCGGAAGATTTCTCAGATTACCCGGTATGTTGCCCTGGGTTGGGCGATATTGCAAAGCGTGGGTCTGGCAATTTTTGCGAGCCAATTTGCGACTAATCCCGGAACCCTCTTCTTTGTGGAAACTGTGCTGGCAATCACGGCTGGCTCAATGTTCGTCATGTGGATTTCGGAACTGATTACCGAACGCGGGATTGGCAACGGCGCATCC